>JBJTNX010000020.1:0-5663 GCA_046074325.1 Sphingomonadales bacterium | reverse complement strand
GGCTTTCATAGCGGCAATGCCATGTGGCAAATGCCATTCCCAAGGAGACGACACAAAAACGGCATCGATGTCAGTTCTTTCCAACAAGTTAAGGTAATCAGTTGGGCCATTTTGATAAACCGCTGGCTTAGGCCAACCCGCTTTTTCGATGAGCGCGAGCGCAGCGTTCACCATGCGCGGATTGGGATCAGCAAGCGCAATGATTTCGACGTCCGAGCGCTTGAGCATTTCTTCGATGTGGGTTTGCCCTCTGAAACCAGTTGCGATGAAACCTAGGCGTACCTTAGATTTGGAGCCAGCATCAAAAGGGAGTACTTGTTGAGGGAGCAATAGTGTGCCGGCGCCAAGTAAACTCGTTTTATGGATAAATTCTCTTCTTTTCAAGTTTTTTCTTGAAAGATAAAAAAAAGCTCCCTTTTAAAACCGCTTCAATATGTTAAAAAATCAGGCAAACCTACTTTGTAAAATCTAAATTGTATGTAAATGCGGTCCAAAGCGTATGGTTGCGTTCCATGTGCAATCCATCTGCTTTGACCACAAACTGATTGAGGTAGCCCATTTGGAAACTGAAATCTTTATTGAACTGATAACCTACGGCACTTATGAAGCGGTTTTGATCTAAAATGTTTTTTCCAATTCCTTGGCCAAAACCTATAAAAACCTCATCATTCACATTTAAAAACAAGCCTTTTTTTTGCGCAACAAAAGACTTTTGCAATGGAAGCAATACTTGTGCACGGTAGCGAATCCGTTGCTTAAATTGGGTATCGATCCACCTTTGTTCGAGTCTGTAACGATGTTGGACTTGTAAATTACCAACTGGCTGCTTCAAAATGACTTGCTGCCACAAACGGTTTTCATTGGTCTGATTGGCAATTGGCTGAGCGCCATAAGGGTAAGTTAAAATCCAACCATATCCTGCAGACAGCGTCAAAGACGGATTTAATTTATAATCTAAGCCAATTCTAGTCAGTGATTGTTGCCATTGTGAAAAACCATCGGCCCTGCGCCATTGGTATTCTGTATGTAAATCAAATTTAGAATTCAGGTGGTGATTTCCTTGATAAACAACCCAACCATGTAATTGATCATCGATTGATTTTTGGGCATTGACCTGAAAAACCAAACAAGTCAATAATATGAAAAGTATATTTTTCATTTCGTTTATTTTTTAGAACGTGCCGCAGCGTGATGTGTTGACTGATGCAATAGCTTGAACTCATGTATACCAATAAGGTTCAAATGACCGCCAGCATGCTTGAATTCATCTTGAATGAGGTGCAAAGACTCTATGGCCGAGTGATCAATAAAGGTACAATTCGTTAAATCGAGGTGTGCTTCTGTAGCTTTATCGAGTTGAGCCAATTCTTTTTGGATGCGAAGAAAATTGGTAAAAACTAAAGGTGTTTTGACCTTAATGACAGAACCATTTTTTTCAAATTGCACACGGAAAAGATGTCCAAAAGAGACACCTCGCACTACATGCAATATCAATTTAAGCAAAATTCCAGCACCGATACCTACCAACAAATCGGTAGCAAGGGTCACAATAATTGTTGTGCAGAAGACCAATAACTGATTGGCGCCAATTTTAAGCGTAGAACCAAACTCTCTTGGGTGAGCCAACTTCCAACCCACTCCAATTAGCAAAGCAGCCAATGCCGACATCGGAATAAGGTCGCTAAAGGTGACGTCAACCAACAAGAAAATCAAAATAAAAATACCGTGAAAGAAATTTGCCCAACGGGTTTGGGCACCATTGTTCACATTTGCAGAAGAACGCGCCACCTCTGAAATCATTGGTAAACCACCAAAAATTCCAGCCAACATATTTCCAAAGCCAACAGCAATTAAATCGAGATTGTAATTGGATTTACGTTTGGCCGCATCAAGTAAATCTACTGCTTTAACAGTCAATAATGATTCTAATGATCCGACAAGTGTAAACATGACGACAAATTTGATGAAAGTTCCGAATTGATTGAATCCTTCAAAACTTTCATTGATACGCAATATTTCAAATAATGCTTTATCGAAAGAAAGCAATGGCTTGAAAGTAGCTGTGTTATGAATCCCAAATAGTTGAACCATCACAATTGAAACCAAAATAAAGACAAGTGCCGATGGAATTTTTTTGAGCAGTGGATGCTTGAAATACGGCCAAATAAAGACAATTGCCAATGAAACCAAGCCGATGCAAGCAATTTGCCAGTGTAAAAAGAAGTTGGGGATCGTGTTTTTAAATTCCGCTAATAATTCAAGCGGTTCAGTCATAGGTTTGCCTTCAAGGGTTGTTGGAGAAAACCCAGCAAGAATGTGTGCTTGTTTACTAATGATGATGATGCCGATTGCGGCAAGCATACCGTGAACAGCAGACAGCGGAAACAAATCGGTGTACTTTCCCCATTTGAGTAAACCCATCAGAACTTGAAGTGCTCCAGCTACTATAATTGCGCCTAAGGCAAGATGCCAGCCTAGTTCGTTGTTCCCGTGACCTAATTCGGCAACAGAGCCTGCCACAATCACGATAAGTCCGGCAGCAGGGCCTTTAATGGTAAGAGGCGCACCCATGATCAATGAAACCACTACCCCACCAAACATGGCGGTTATGAGACCATAAATAGGCGGAAAATCACTGGCTTTGGCAATTCCTAAAGACAAAGGCAATGCGAGTAGAAAAATCAGAAAACCTGAAAGCATTTCGGTTTTCCAGTGTTGTTTGAGTTCGTTGAACTGCAAGTGAGAAGCTATTTTATTTTTCATGAGATTTAATTTTGATGATTAAGCAGATCTTTTTGCTATTTGATGATAGGTTTTAACGTGTGGGCCAAGGAAAACCCTGGCATAAATTCGCATTGTTGCCAGACCATTGATGATGAGGCTAAATGCACTGAAGAACGCAAGTCCAATTTGCGTAATGTGGATGTGAGAAAAGATGAGGTCTTCGCCAACAAAAGACGGCGTAATAGGAAAACCTGCCAAACCAAGACATGCCAACAGGAATAAAAAGCCGAGCTTTGGATATTCATAAATATGTCCATAAAAGTTATCCAAACTCACCCATTCTTTTTGACGCAACTTGGTGAGTAAAAAATAACCAAGTGCCCAACTCAGAATGATTCCACTCAGATACCAAATGTGATGTGCATTATCAAAGTGCGCATTGAACGAAAGCGCCAAAGAAAGTGAGACGTGATTGAACATGATTAAAGTGAGGCTCTTGCGTACAGAATCTCGCTCAGTAAAAGCTTTTACAGCCATTAAGAAACCCCAAAAAGCAAAGAAAAAAGGTAACTGATCGCGGAGCGTCTTGGCTAAATGCGCTTCATTAAAACGCAAAAACAAACCTACGAACAACACGATGCCCATAACCCAAAAAACATAACTGAAATTGAGTATTTTCCAGCCTCTTCCTATGCGTTTGAGCGGGTTCCATAACAAACGATATAACAATTGATCGAGCTCCCATTCTTTGAGGTTAAGAATAAAAAGCTTGGCTTGTAAGCTTGCCCAAAACCCTTTGTGTGTTGCCTTAGAGATTTGCAATTCATACATTTGCTCCCGAATCTTGAAACTGACAATTGACGGGGAAATGAGCAATTGATATGTGCGCAGAAAAGCATTTCCCAAAATATGAAGCAGCGCAAGGTTTTCAAGGCCAAACGCGATTTCAACGAAAATGAGACCAATTTGTGCAATTGACGCGTAAGCAATCTGGCTTTTAATGGTACTTTGAACGCGACTAATGAGCGAAGCAATCATTGCAGTTAGCAACCCGGCACTCACCAAAAATATTTTGAAAACAACTTGCTGTTCCCAAAAATGCATGGTGCGTAAAAGCAGAAATGCGCCGATATGGACCGACATCGAACCATAGAAAATGGCGCTCGACGGCGTAGGCCCTTCCATCGCACGAGGAAGCCAAGAGGAAAAAGGCAACTGGGCAGATTTGGCGGCAGCTGAAATGTAAAATAACAATGCAATTGCGAGCCCTAAACCCGAATTTACGGCCAAGTGTGGATGCAGTTGTACACTCGCATTCATTTCAAGGAAGGTTACATTTGTGTGCCACAGATGATGCAACAACCACATCGCCAATATGACGCCGATGTCTCCAATGCGATAAACCGAGAATACTTTCATCGCATTTTTAACAGGCAATAGGCGATCTCGGTAAAATGCAATGAGCAAAAATGAAGAGACACCTAAAATTTCCCAACCGATGAACAGCGTTTCCATATTGCCTGAAAATATGATCAGGGTGTAGCCTAAATTGAAAAAGAGGATTGTATTAAAAAATCGTTTGTAGCCTTCTTCTCGGTGCAAATAATAGCGCGAGTAGATCGTTATTAAAAACGTGAGCGCTGCGCCCATAAAGGCATAAACCAGCGTGAGTTTGTCGACCAAAAAATCACTAAAAAACTCATAGTTTTTGGCGCTGTATACCGACAATTCTTTAAACTGCGTTGGATTGGCACCATCCTTAAACCAGAAGAAACCAAAAACAATAACAAGTAACAATTGCAGGCCTGCGATAGAATAGCTCAGCGCAGACAAGGCACCCTCCTTGGATTTATTGAAAAGCAAACTTCCTAAAAATCCGAGTAATGGCAAGCCGATATAGGCATGGATAAATTGAACCGTATTCATGAAGCTTTATTTTGGAGTTCAACAACCGGAAAATTAGCCGCAGACCCGCCGATTACATCAAGGATATCTGAAACTTTAGGCAGCTCTTTTTGAAGAGGCTCGTAGGGTTCAAACTGACCCGCCGACCATACAAAAAAGGCTTCTTGTTGCGGATCAAAGGCAACAAGGTGGATCCATTCATTTTGAAACCATTGATAAGTTGCTGGATTGCGTTCAATTGCTTTTTTGACAATAGCTGGGGCTTGCTCTACGATGACCAACAAGCGGTACGGATCATGGACTTCGATCATTTGGCTCGGTAAGCCTGTGCGCAGGTCCCCATCAATTCCGTTGGCTACGCCGATAAGCCCCATTACATTGTGTGGTAATTTGGTGCCCGCGCCCAACTGTTGGTTGTCGACTTTAGAAAAATAATATTCTAAGTTGATCCCACCGCAGACAGGAGCCACTGCATTGAGAATTCCTGAGAGCAATTCGCCGTTCGGATCTTGGGTGTAGTCGTAAGAGTTCAAGAAAGACCTGCGGTCGAGAAATAAATCTCTAGAAAACGAACGTGCACCTACTATACAAAGTGAATTATTGGCATGATTGAGCTCTGGCCTTGGTTCGAACAAAGAAACCGAGCGCAACTTCACCCGCCGGTGTAAAGCGGGCTTTTCCAGGCTAGAATTTACGGTGATGAATTTTCTTGCGCGCTCGGCTGCATTTGCTTCCAGTGCAACTTTGAAATATTGACGGTCTTTTTCGAGTTGATCTAAGGATGAAACAGGTACTTGTTCAAGATCGTAATAAATCATTTCATCGCGACAGGTGTCGTGCAATAGGGGTACAAAATGAGTATGCGCCGGGATATGAATGCCGTCCGTTTGGAGTGCAAGCCTTACCAATGGATGATTGGCCATAAAAGATATGGCTCTGGCATTTACTGAACCCGGACGTCCTGAGCAAGCACCGCAATCATAACCAGCATAATGCGTGTTATTGGCGCTGCTTGACCCATGCGCAATCATGTA
>JBJTNX010000019.1:0-5614 GCA_046074325.1 Sphingomonadales bacterium | reverse complement strand
GATTTGAATTCTCTGTTTAAGATATTATCGTTCGTTATCATTCGTAAACATTTATTTTTTCCTTTTTAAAAAGTATAAAACAATAATTAAACTTGAATAAATTAAAATATGAATACCTTTTTGAGCTTCTAACGAACTGATTCCAACCAATTTTAACTAATGGGTAAAGGCTTGATATGCCGGGTAACCCGGGAAATGTGCTGTTAATAATTTCCAGATAAAATAGCCCAAAATAAAGGATATCATCAATCTTGAAAATTTCAACCCAAAAATGGTTAATAATAGCCCAATGATGGAAAGAACGAAAACATCGTAGTCCATTGCGTTTACAAGACCATATAAAAGGGACTCGAAAATCTCACTTGTAAATAAGGTGATGAATACTATACCCAAAAAAAGTCTAGCAATCAATTTCGGCTTATTATCAAATACTATCATCTAGAATCCTAATTTAAAGTTTAGCATAACTTATATCAAAAGTTGAGTTTATTTGTTTGTTAATATCCAAGTATAAGTTTTATGATTGCTTTTTTTAATTTGAAATATCGTATCAGAATTTTTATTCTTGAATAAAGTATCACCTATTTCTAAAACCTCCCCCAAACAAGTATAGGAATTGCAATAACTAGAAGGATTGTATAAAAAACGCTCATCGTTTTTAATTTTTACTTTTAATCCTCTTCGGAAATCTACTTCAATTACCTCCCCTTTAAAACTGGTTTTGATTAATCGCTTGTCAGTAATTATTATTTTTCCTCGGGTATTATCCTTTGTTTCTAATCGAAAGGTGACAATTAGAAATAGCACTACAAACAATAAGAAAGGAATATACTTTTTTTGGTTCATCGTCTAGAGGGGATTAAGCTGCCTGCTCAAGGGTTTATTCAGTATGCATTCATAATACGCTTTGATGCAACATCAACATCTTTTTAAAACAAAATCTTTGTAGTCAATTCGGACGAACCCTTCTTCAAAATTAAAATAGACAACCAATGGGTCATTGATAATTTCAACTCCTTCCCCGTTGCTATCTGTTTCAAATTTTATCATCCCCTTATAATTTGATGAATACCATTACCTGCTGCAGCTCTGCGCCGTTCACAGCACAGCTTAAAATGGCTTTATCCATGGTACGTATGGCTCTTTTGACTTCCTGATCTGTCTCTTTATTTATTCCTATCAAAATTCTTACATCTAGGACCTCTAGATTGGAATTGACAAAAAATGACGCGATTATAATCCCTTGTGCATCAAAGGCATCATATCCCCAATTTATGTTTTGTTTTACTGATGCCTGTATTGCATCATAGCACGTAGAATCGATTTTATAGTCGGGTCTGAAACTAAGTATTCTTTCACCCTTCAAATCAAAATAGTAGATGCTATCCACTTTAGCTTGTTGCGAATAGAATATTTGATATGCTAAAATACCATCAGTATCATATTTGTAGCAAATGCCTTTGCACTCACTGCAATTCTGGATATTTTCTAAAACTTTAATATCTATTTGTTGTGCATGGATTTTACAGCAAATACTGATGAGCAATAAAAAAAAGCAGATTTTCATTTGAGTCACCTTACTTATTGTTGGCAAATAACTTTCCTCATTTCCTTTTATGAACGTATGAAGGAAGAATAATCTAACAATTCAACAGCAATTGTTCATTGCAAGCCCTTTTGGGAACTTGAATTTAGAGGTACTTTTTATTGTAAACTAAATTTAAGTTTCGAATTACAAGCCCAACGCCTCGTAAATGTAATCGAAGGTAGAGAGAATGACCGGCTGGCCGTCGACAACTGCAATGTTGTGCTCGAAATGGGCGCTGGGTTGGCGGTCGGCGGTGACGATTGTCCATTTATCGTCGAGGGTTTCGACTTTTTCGGTACCCATATTGATCATGGGTTCGATGGCGATGGTGAGGCCATTTTGGATTTTTTTGCCCCGACCTCGGCGGCCGTAATTTGGAACTTGTGGTTCTTCGTGGAGTTCTTTTCCGAGGCCATGTCCAACAAGATCGCGGACCACGCCATAGCCATGCGCTTCGGCGTGTTGCTGGATGGCAAATCCGATGTCTTCGATGCGGTTGGCTGTGGTGGCTTGCTCGATACCTAAATACAAGCACTCTTTAGTGACTTTACACAACTGTTGTTTTTCAGGGCTGACCTCCCCCACTTCAAAAGTGTAGGCGTGGTCGCCGTAGTAGCCTTTGTACAAAGAGCCGCAATCTACCGATACGATGTCGCCGTCTTGGATGGGCTTGTCGGTTGGCAAACCATGCACGACTTGTTCGTTGACAGAAATCAAAAGCGTGCTGGGGCAACCGTAAAGACCTTTGAAACCAGGAATTGCATTTTGGGTACGTATGTAGTCTTCTGCCAATTGATCCAAGAAACGGGGTGTCACGCCTGGTTTCATGTGTTGTGCAACTAAACCTAGCGTGCGGCTCACAATCTGCGCAGCTTCGCGCATGATTTCTATTTCTTGGGGTGTTTTGTAGCGGATCATGAATTGGGCTAAGAGAGACTTTCGGCAAAGTTACCAAGAAATTGCATGGTGTCAATGCCATCGGCGTAATCTGTAAGTGTTGGGCATTGTGCCGCACCAAAAGGCAAATAACCTTGGCCAACGGTGCATTGTATTTGTTGTTGATTGGCTTTAAGGAAAGCTTGAACTTCTTGTTGGTCTTGGTAGCGCTGGTAATGAAGCATTCCAAGCGGCGCATGCAATTGGGCGCTTTCTTTGAGCAGAACAAAATTGTTGTCAAGAATGGGCACCATATTCATGAGGTGAATGGCCTTATTGTAATCGTAATTATTGCCGTATTTTTTGTGATGAATGATGTCACCATAAGAAACAATGGCCTCAAAAAAACGGTCTAGCTCATAATCTTGAGGTATCATTAAATGCGTTACATTGCGGCAACCGCGGCCAAAATATTGAAAGATATCGCGTCCAAGGGCCTTGAGTTCTTCTGTGCGCTCAGTGCCATTTAGGACCGCCACTGAGGTCCGATGCCCTCTAAATAAACTTGGGTAAGTAGCAAAATATTGCTTAAAATGTTGCATACTGTTGTCTGATCCAGTGGCAATGACGGCGTCAAAACCCTGCATTTTTCCTGCGACAAAGGCAATGCGTTCCTTTAATTGGGGCTCTAAATGGCCAAGAATTTGAACCAGCGCGGGCAACAAACGCGCGTCTTCACTGCTTGGTTTTACCAACGCTTTGTGCCCCGAACACAGCACACACAAGAAATCATGAAAACCAACCAACGGAAGGTTTCCAGGTAAAATCAAGGCGATGGTCTTTGGGTTGCTTGCGTAAGGGTAAGCACATAGCCATTCCTCTAAAGTTGGGGCATTTAACCAACTTGAAATTTCTAAAAAGGCATTTTGAATGGCCTCTTTTGTAAACCAACCATTGAAATGCTGTTCTTTTTCAATCAGGTTTTCAAGTGCTTCCCATTCAGATTGGGTAATAATTTGAGGTCGATTTTTTCCTGTTGCAAGTGCGTCTAGTATGGTACCTAGCGCTGCAAAGGCAGATATGATTTGGCTTCTTTCCACAGCGCAAAAGTACGCTTTTCTCTATTTTTTGTTTTCGAACGCACAAAAACTTCGCTCAGTCGTTGTTATATTTGCACAAAAAATTGTTCTTATGGCTATCATGATCACCGACGAATGCATTAATTGTGGCGCTTGCGAGCCCGAATGCCCAAACAATGCCATCTATGAAGGAGGCGCAGAATGGAAATTCGCCGACGGTACAACCCTAAAAGGACTAATTCAGACCCTAGACGGCGATGAAATCGAAGCGGAGCATGCTTTTGAACCTGTCAACATGGATGTTTATTACATTGCTCACGAAAAATGCACCGAATGTGTCGGTTTCCACGACGAGCCTCAATGTGCTGCCGTTTGTCCTGTAGATTGCTGTGTTGACGACCCTGACTACCGTGAATCAGAAGACGAACTGCTCGCTAAAAAGAATTTCATGCACTTGTAAGGTGTTTAGATTCAGTCTACTTTTTGTTTTTCTTCTTTTTTCTTGTTCTTTTTTATTTGCCGACAACGGTAGGGTAACACACCTTGCCTGGACCGAAAACCCGAACGGTACCATTCAAAATACCACATCTAATTTCGGCCTTATTTTCTTTGAACAGCGCAACCAGTTTGTCAACTACAAAGACCCCAACAACCCCTTTTTTAAAATCCGCTACACCTGGATTGGCATTGAATGGACGCTCATTCATTTGATCGCGCTGTTTCTAACCATTTTGATTCAACTACTCACCTTTCGACGCATCAATAGAAAAATGGCTGAAAGTCGTTTTTTCAAACGTTGGTCTTATCGCATTTTAAAACTGGTATTGTGGGGCAGTGTTATTTCAGGAAATGCAGCTATCATTTGGGCTGTCGATTATTACAATACCCAAATACATTTTCGCTACCACCAACTCAGCGATTTTAAAAAGGCCACACCCCGTACCTTGCACGCAAGCCTTTCGGACCGCACCTATTTTCAGGCCAAAGAAACCAACAAATTGCGTTTTCAGCTGTATCGGAAAGCAAAAGGCAAATGGTACACGCAAAGGGCACTACCGGTATTGCATTTCGAACAAAAAAGCAACGGCCACATTGCCTACCAAAAAGACACCCGTTACTTCAAATGGCACCCCGATTCTAGCCGGATTAAAGCCACTACCCAACTCATTTTATTGCATCAGAAAAATAAAAGCGGAACAGACACCACTCTCTTTTTTAGATTTCAAGACAAACAATTGGTTCCAATAGAAATTCAACAAGACAAACCACAGCGCATTCTCTTATTTGTTAATGGCTACCGGCCAGTTTCCGATGACCAAGATCCCGAAAAAGCACTGCAAGCCATCAACGGCAAAGGATTGGAACATCCCAAATCAAAAAATATGATTCAACGCACCGATCTTTACAATTATTGGCCTCAAGATCAATTTGCGCGTACGGTTCAACAAAGAATTGCGCCAGACCAAACCGTTTATGCCGATGGCCATCACAGCGTGAGCACCTCCAATCATGGCTCCTTATTGAAGTTTATCAGTAGCGCTGCATTGTATCCAAAGCCTTGCTTGGGCAAGCACCATTGTGCCACTACTAAAATTGCCAACCAACAAGAAGTACGTACTTATTCGTTGTTGGCTACTGTACCCAATTATGCAGGTTTTCGCAAGCGTTATCTTTCTGGCCAGCAAGCCGGCAGAAATTTATTGCAGGAATTATCCAAAAATGGCAACCTGACCCAAAACGACACACTCTATGCGGTAAGCCACAGCATGGGGCATGCCTACCTGCTGGGCATGGCGTGTATTCTAAAAGGTAAAATTCAGTTCGGTGCTTATTTCGCATTTGCCCCTGAAAATCCAAAGGGCAAGACTTTCAAGACGAAGGATTGGCGAGCTGTTTATCAATACGGCACAAAACTGTATGGCAGCCAGCGCCATGCGCCGTGTCAGCAAGACGGCGTCGCCCCTCAATGGCGCATGAGTGGGCTTGGCGAAAACCAACAAATAAGTTTCCCAAAAAACCTATCCAAAAGACTCGGATATTTTAGTTCGCACTACATTGGTTATTACGATTG
>JBJTNX010000018.1:0-4094 GCA_046074325.1 Sphingomonadales bacterium | reverse complement strand
ACCGGAACGGGTAAAACGGCTGCGTTTGTTATTCCAGTGCTCAATAAGCTACTTAAATACAAAAAGCAAGCATCCCATTCCGTGCAAATTCGCTGTATTGTTTTGGTGCCAACCAGAGAATTGGCGCAGCAAATCACGGGTGTTTTTGAACAAATTGGCGCCCAAACCAAAGTGAAGGTCATCGGATTGTATGGCGGTGTAGAACAAGATGCGCAAATCAAGCAACTACAAAAAGGCGCTGAGGTGCTCATCGCTACGCCGGGCCGTATGTTTGACTTAATTGCACAAGGGCACCTCGACGTTTCTGGTGTCCACACGTTGGTCCTTGACGAAGCAGACCTCATGCTCGATCTCGGTTTCAATAAAGATATTCAAGATATTATGCGCAAAATTCCTGCGAAGCACCAAACGTTGTTTTTTACGGCTACAATAGATAAAAAGATCAAGTCTTTGGCCTATGATGTCGTGCGCTCGGCTATTCGCATTCAGTTGTCGCCACAAAACCCTGTATCCAAAAACGTACAGCATGCCGTCGCATTTATCGAAATGGACGACAAACGTTTCTTTTTAGAAAACATGATCAATGAATACCCCGAGGCGCGTTTCTTGGTTTTTGCTCGGACCAAAGTGCGGGTGGAGCGTATTGTCAAGGCTATGGAGCGCGTAGGTGTTCATGCGGAGGCGCTACACGGAGGCGTAGCTCAAAACGAACGATTTGCGCTTTTAGAACGTTTTAGAGAAGGTAAAAATCAGGTCTTAATTACAACAGATGTTGCCGCTAGAGGTATCGATATTCCAAATATGGAATACGTCATCAATTACGACCTTCCAGACAACCCAGAAAACTACGTGCACCGTTGTGGTCGTACGGGCAGGGGCAACGCGCTAGGGCAAGCGCTTTCTTTTTGCAGTAAAGACGAGCAGCCTTTGCTAGAGGCCATTGAAGCCTATACAGGTGAAGAAGTCTTACGCTACGAAATTTCTGAAGGTGAATACAAAGCAATCCTTTTTGATGCCGATGATCCAACCTACAACTGGCAGAAATTACTCGATGAAAATGAAAATCCTGACTTTTGGGAGGATTAATTCAAGTAAAATAATTATCTTGAGCCAACTAAATCAAATTACATATGAAAAAGATATTTTTTACCCACGTTTTACTTATTGGCTTATCGGCCACAACATTTGCGCAGACAAAAAAATTCCACGGTGTGAGCTTCAATACAGAACTCAAACTCGATGGTGAAAACCTCCTCATTAATGGCGCTGGTCTGCGCGAGAAATACTTTATGGATTTGTATGTCGCTGGACTTTATGTACCTAAAAAGACCACCGACTCTAAAAAAGTCATTTACGACGACACCGAAATGGCCATTCACATTAAAATCATTTCAAACAGTGTCACCAGAGAGCGCTTCATTGAATCGGTAAACGAAGGTTTTGCCATTTCAAAGCACGGTTCTGCAAGCAAAGAAGAAATCAAAAAATTTGTTGGTTTTTTCAGCGAGCCTATTCAAAATGGCGATAAAATTTACCTCGATTATATTCCTGGAAAAGGTGTACGTGTCACTAAAAACGGTGAAGTCAAAGGCACTATACCTGGCCTTGAGTTCAAAAAAGCGCTATTTGGCATCTGGTTTGGCACGCCTCCTGTACAAGAGAGCCTCAAAAACGAAATGTTAGGCAAAGACTAGCCTTTACCTACAGTCTATTCTAAAAAGCCACGAAAGTGGCTTTTTTTATGTAACGTGGGTTGCATTTCGTTTCAAATCGAATCGTGATATTTGCAATTATTAAAACTAATCAAATGAAAGTTATTTCTATGCTTGCGCTCGTATTGATGAGCTTGGTTTCTTGTACTTCAAGTGCCCAATCGGGTTTTAAAAATGCACCAATAGCCGAACTCACCAAACTTAAAAATGAGAAAAAAGCGGTCGTAATCGACGTTCGAACACCTGCAGAATGGCAACAAGGCGTTATTGACGGAGCCGATTTATTTATCGATTACAACGGACCTGATTTTAAAAATCAGCTCGCAAAATTAGATAAATCGAAAACTTATATTGTCTATTGCCGTAGTGGTGCACGTAGTGCTGGTGCCAGTCAAGTAATGACAAATGCGGGCTTCAAAAATGTCATTAATATGCAAGGCGGTATTACCTCCTGGGGTGGTAAAATTGTCAAAAAACCTTAGTTAATGACGGTTAAACAATGAAGGTTCAATTACCAGGAATATTATTGGCTGCAGGTTTGGGACTTGCAGCCATTTTTTTATCCGGCTTTACACCGGCCTTTCTGAATTCGTATTTGTTATCCTTGTTAGTTGGCATGTTTTTGGCGCCTCAAATCGCTAAATCGTCGGTGTTCGACACAGGAATCACATTGAGTTCAGCTAAAATGTTAGAATGGTCTGTTGTATTGTTGGCATTTACGATGGATTACAATGCGATTGGTACGATTGGTGCAACAGATTTCATCCTGATTGCCTTCGTAGTGCTGATTGTATTGATCGCAACATATTATCTGTCAAAAGTGCTTTCTTGCCCGGGTAAAACGGGATGGCTTATTGGTTTTGGTACAGCTATATGTGGATCATCAGCAATCGCGGCTTTGGCTCCAAAAATCAAAGCAAATAAAGAAGATGTTGCAATTTCTTTGGCTTCAGTCAACTTATTGGGTTCGTTCGGTATGATTTTATTGCCCTTATTATTTGAGTTTTTTCCGATTGCCGAAAAACAAATGGCCTTTTTTATAGGGGCCTCCTTGCATTCTGTTGGCAATGTGGCCGGTGCTGGTTTTTCGGTTTCTGAAGATGCAGGTCAATTGGCGCTTGTTTACAAGATGGCACGCGTTGCTTTGTTGTCACCAGCACTGCTTTTTATGGTATGGCTCGATGCCCGAAAAACAGAGGAAGGCCATTTTAAATTTCAGTTACCGTGGTACCTTATTGCTTTTCTTGTTATTTCTGTTTTTGTAAGTTTCATGCCTCTACCTAAGGCCGCAATTCATGTGAGTGAATTCATTGGAAAAATAATGCTCTCCATTGCAATGGCCGCCATTGGTTTAAAGGTTGATGTCTTTCGTTTGGTAAAAGCTGGGCAACGCGGTTTGGTGTTTGCGGTACTTGTTTTTGTGTTGCAAATGAGCTTGTTATGGTTCTTGAATAACTGACGAATATTAGTTTTTAAAGTAACTCGAGTCACAAACCAATTGATTTAGCCCGTCTAAATTTGTTTCAATTAATTCAAACAAGATGAAAGTAGAACAAATTTACACCGGATGTATTGCGCACGCCGCATACTACCTAGAGAGCAACGGGGAAGCAGCCATTTTTGACCCCTTGCGAGAAGTAAAGCCTTACATTGACCGTGCAAAGTCAGATGGCGCTCAAATCAAGTATGTCTTTGAAACGCATTTTCATGCCGATTTCGTTTCGGGGCACCTCGATTTAGCCAAAAAAACGGGAGCTACAATTGTGTACGGACCAACCGCGAAACCGGGTTTTGAAGCCTTAGTTGCCGAAGATAACCAAGAATTCAAAGTAGGTGCATACACTGTTAAGGTCTTGCATACGCCGGGTCATACCATGGAAAGTACCACCTACTTACTAATCGATGAAAATGGAAAGCAACATGGTATAATTACTGGCGACACCCTATTCATTGGCGATGTAGGACGCCCAGATTTGGCCCAACACGTCATTGCCGATCTGACAGAACGTAAATTAGCGGCACATCTCTTTGATTCTTTGCGCAATAAGATCATGCCGCTCGCAGATGAACTCATTGTGTATCCGAATCATGGTGCGGGTTCGGCTTGTGGCAAAAAGATGAGTAAAGAAACAACCGATACATTAGGTAATCAGAAAAAAACCAACTATGCCTTGCGTGCAGATATGACCAAGGATGAATTCATTGAAGAACTGCTTACTGGCCTTACAAATCCTCCTGGATATTTCCCAAAAAATGTACTGATGAACATTCAAGGCTACGATTCTTTGGATACCATTATGGAACGGGCTTTCAAGGCGCTGACGCCAAGTTCTTTTGAATTGGTTGCTACCGAAACCGAAGCACTCATTTTAGATACACGCG
>JBJTNX010000017.1:0-3529 GCA_046074325.1 Sphingomonadales bacterium | reverse complement strand
AGTTCGCTTCAAATTGCTCCAATTCCACTTTTGAGTGCGGGTATGAATGCACGCACCGCTTGGCGGCAATTTTATTTTTACGGAGAAGCTGTAATATGTTACAATTCAATATTCAACTTCCAACAAAATAGTGCTATTAATTTGGCGTTGATTTATCTATTTGATCCCAAAATAGAAATGGGGATACACTTCAGGAACTACGGCCCAACCTACAAAGCCCTCTATGCCAATCCGATTGGAAATAGCAGTTTGGGCGTCAATGAACGCGGTCTTATTGTCCATTACAAGTGTCAATTACGGCGCTATACCGTTCTTAAGCTTTTGACCGAATGGGCGGCCCAACCCTTTGTAACACCTAGTTCAAAATTTCCTTTCAACAAACAAGAAGTTCGTTTACAATTCGCGCATCAATCCAGTCGTAAAAATAGCTTTGATTGTCAGGTGGCCCGACGTTCCTTAAACGCTATGTCAGCTTTTTGGCAAGTGCAATTCAATCTTACAATTCTGCCATTAAGAGGGCAAGAATTGGAATTAGCAACACAAATTAACCGCTTCGATAAAGCGGAGGGCTTATCTTTAATAATGGCTTGCAGTTGGCGTTACACGCCCTTAAATAAAACTTTTCGCTGGGAGCTAAAATATGGTCTGTATCAGCAAATGGAGTCTTCGGTGCTTGCGCATTTTTATTTACTAGGAGTAGGGGCTCAAACATTTGCATTGAAGGGTGTTGGTGCGTTTGCAATGGGTGCATTTCGTTGGTCACTTACTGCCCATTGGCAAGTTCAGTTACATGGCATTTACAGCGCAGTCCAATCGATACCGAATCAACAAAAAATTCAGTTAGGGCTGCTGATTCGCTATCAATTTTAATTTTTTTTCAAAAAAAATGTACCAAAACAAAAAATGTAGCGTTATCCCGAAAAGAGGACTGCAAGCCTCTCATGCTAAACTCCTTAAAACCAAAAGACTATGCCTCTCCAACTCTCCCTTCAGCAGCAGTCTTTTCTTCAGGACGAAGAAAAAACTCAAATTCAGCGTGCCCAACAGGATCCACGTTTTTTTGCGCCGCTATACGAGCGCTACCACGATGCTATTTTTCGCTACGTCTACCGTAGGGTGGAGGAGGAAGAACAAGCTTACGATATTACTTCAAGTGTGTTTGTTAAGGCCTTACAAGCCTTACACAAATATGAGTACCGCGGCTTACCGTTTTCAGCTTGGTTGTTTCGAATTGCCAAAAGTGAACTCTATCAATCTTTTCGTGATCAAAAAGCAAAACGCACCGTCAGCATAGACAAGGTTGTACTCAAGCAAGTGATCGAAGAGTGGACTGAAGACTACACCGAACATGATAAAGCGCGACTTTTATTGGCTTTGAAAGCGCTCAAAGAACAACAACTCCAACTCGTTGAAATGCGTTTTTTCGAAAAGCGGTCTTTCAAGGAAATTGGTGAAATCTGTGGTTTGTCTGAGAACAATGCCAAAGTAAAAACCTTTCGTGCGGTACTTAAACTAAAAGACATTTTCCATCAAAAAGAATAGATATGATACAATTTTTACTCGATCGCAAAGAGCCATCGGCAACAGAAGTGCGCACGCATCAAAATTTCGAAGAAATTTTAGCTGCACACCGTTACCAACAGCAAGTCAACAACCCCTGGCGCTATTGGTTGTTTGCCACAATTGGTTGCTTTTTGCTCTTTCTAATTTAGACTGTTGCACATAAAATAGTTTGTACATTTGTGTATGTATAAACTCGTTCGTTCGATTCTATTTTTATTTGACGCAGAAAAAGTGCATTATTCAGTGATGCGCCTTTTGCGGTTCATTCATTCCGTTGGTTTGCTTCGTAGGCTGTTTAAATCAATGTATATTGTCTCGAACGCCAAATTACAAACTGAATTTCTTGGCCTCAAGTTTCCAAATCCAGTAGGATTGGCAGCCGGCTTCGATAAAAATGCACAAAATATCGATGCGCTTGCAGATTGTGGTTTTGGCTTTATTGAAATTGGTACTATAACGCCAAAAGCGCAACCAGGAAACGATAAACCACGCTTATTTAGACTCAAAGCTGATCAAGCCATCTTAAACCGAATGGGCTTCAATAACGATGGCGTTGAAGCGGCAATTACGTCATTAAAAAAACGCAAAAACAAGGATATCCTAATCGGTGGCAATATTGGAAAAAATAAATGGACACCCAATGAAGAAGCCACTTCAGACTATCTTTATTGTTTTGAAGCACTTTTTGATTATGTCGATTATTTCGTTGTCAATGTGTCCTCTCCAAATACGCCAAATTTAAGGGCTTTACAAGAAAAAGAACCACTGCAAGCGCTTTTGCAAACCTTGCAAAATGCCAATGAAGCGAAGTTCAAACCTAAACCCATCTTACTTAAAATAGCACCAGATCTCAGCGAAACGCAAATTAATGAGATCATTGAAATCATCCGCGATACAAAAATTGATGGATTGATTGTTGCCAACACCACCATTTCAAGAGCGCAACTTAAAACACCCGCTGCACAAGTAGAAAAAATGGGTGCAGGTGGTATTTCAGGAAAACCAGTATCTGCGCGCGCTACAGAAATGATTCGTTATATACACCGACAGTCGAACGGTCAAATTCCGATGATTGCTGTTGGTGGCATTCATAGTGCGCAAGATGCAATTGATAAACTTGAGGCAGGTGCGCAGCTGGTTCAGTTATATACGGGTTTTATTTATGAAGGGCCTGGGCTTGTTCGTTCCATTAACAAAGCACTTCTAAAAAAAGTCCAGCCATGACCCGTCAGCTAACCAATATTCACATTACTGAATGTCCGCGCGATGCCATGCAAGGTATTAAAGAATGGATACCCACAGATCAAAAGGTGGCTTACCTCAATGCGCTCCTTGCTTGTGGATTTGACGTACTCGATTTTGGTAGTTTTGTTTCTCCCAAGGCCATCCCCCAAATGCAAGATACCGTGGAAGTACTATCCGAGTTGGTCGATAGCCCGACCCAACTACTGGCAATAGTAGCCAATACACGAGGGGCTGCCAGCGCATGTACTTATGACAGGATTTCTATAATTGGTTATCCTTTTTCAATTTCTGAAACGTTTCAGCTGCGCAATACAAACACAACCATTGCTGCATCTCTCCAAAACCTTGCTGAAATTTCCGAATTATGCGCACAACATAGTAAGAAGTTAAGGGTTTATCTTTCAATGGGCTTCGGTAATCCATATGGCGATATTTGGTCGCCCGAACTCGTAAGCAAATGGGTAGAACAGCTAAGCTCACAATTTGAAATTGCTGAATTTGCACTTTCTGATACCATTGGTTGCGCTACGCCAATCAGCGCTAAACAATTGTTTAGTACGCTAAATATGCACTTTCCAAAATTTAAATTTGCCGCGCATTTACATGTCAAACCAGGTGACGAATTCGCGTTAATTCAATCTTGTATCGACGGCGGTTGTTTGCATTTTGATACGGCCATTGGTGGCTTTGGTGGTTGCCCCATGGCCAAAGACGAACTCAC
>JBJTNX010000016.1:0-5667 GCA_046074325.1 Sphingomonadales bacterium | reverse complement strand
CGCCTGGTTGAGCACTGTAAAAAATATTCACCGGTATCTTCAAAGAACCAGATTGAAAAGTACGGCCAAAAGCAACCAAGAATGTCGGAGAAATCTTCTTGATTCCATCCTTATCAAAGTGTTCAGAAAAACCTTGATAAGGCTCTGAAATAACTTCGCCAGTCGATGCGAGTGTAACGAGGCCATTTTCAAACTCAGAGCGCGTATAGTATGCACCAGTTGGACCATACTCACCGTCTTTATCCAAAAAGCCCGTCGAAACCGATTTGATTCCAATACGCGGTCCAAAAGCAAACTCCCAATTTGCTTTTCCCCAACGAAAGCCATTGAGTAAAGAAACTGAAGGCATGAATTGACCTTGGTCTAAACCAGAAATGTTAATAATGCCTTCGACCAATGCGGAGAAATTTTCAGTACCTACATATTGACCTTCTATCTGATAACCGATCATGGATGCAAATGGCATGATGCCTAGCCCACCATATTGTACATCTCGTGTAGCGAACTCATTGAGTGTTCCTGTTAAATAGGCAACACCAATACGCGGACCCGAGTTGTTCACTTTTCCGACATTGTTAGAAGTAATCAATTCGTTTTTGAATGCCAAGCGATCTGCAACAACTTTGTCTACTGTAAGACCATGCATTTCGGCAAGGACGATTTCAATCATGCGCTGAACCTCCAGTTCTTGGTTGTCAAATTCACGAACCGATGATTTGTAAATAGCCTGACCCTTGACATCGATAATTTTTATGGATACGACAATCTTATTTCCCAATCCATCAACGGAGCCAGACATGACGTAATTGACCTTAAGTTCTTCACCCAATTTGGTCAAACAGCTTTGACCATAACAACCCACTTGGTATTCCTCTTTGGATTTGATGACCTCGTTCATGTCAAATTCGTCATAGACACGGTACTTGTTGATTTTGATGAGCTCAAGACGCATCATTTTTGCGACAGATTCTGGCTTCAATGTCAATGAATTGACATTCGGATTAGCCACGGCAATGGTGCCATTATCTTGTGCAAAAGAACTAGCTATACCGCTAAAAAAGAGGGCAACTAGTAAATAAATAGCTTGTAAATTTTTTGTTTTCATAGCATATAATTTGATGTTACAAAGTTGGATGGATTTGAAAGGCCGACAAAACTGAATTTCGGAGGCCTCCCTACGGCGGTTGCGAAAATCGCAACTATCAGGCGAGAAATTCGAGGTCGGCCTCTATTTTTTTTCTGAAAACGCCAATGGTTTTCTCAAAATCGGCAAAGAAATTATTGCGCTCCCTTTCATTTACAACACTTATTAAGCTTGAATTAGCCAATTGTTTGTCGATTACTTGCTTGGCATCTTGCACGTATTGGCTGTCCGTGGTTTGCAAGTAATTCATGATGTTATGTGATAAAAAGAGTCCTTGCTTGTCTTTACTTTCGTAATAAAAAGCAGAGTCGGCATTGATGGTTTCATTGAGGTACATCTCAAATGGGTTCCCTGTTGCAGGGACCTGAGTGCCATAAATAAATTTCTTGCCGTGATCAGCTTGCTCGCGCAAGTGCGCAGAAAACATCAGCAAACGATCACATAAAAAAAGTGCATATTGCGGGTCCTCAAACTGATTGGATTTGTAATAATACAAGATCTGTCTCAAAAAGCCACGCATGAGTTCGGGGTCGAAAATTTCAACCGAAGGAATGGTGTTGTAGGCCTGTAATATTGATTTGCCGAGTTCAAATGCGCGTTCTGTCGTTTTTTCATGACGAAACAGCACATTCTTATAATCCGGAATTTGTAAGTGGGTCTTGGCCCAGAAAAACAGTTTGAAACGAACCAATTGCGGAAAATTCAACAACTGAAAAAAATGCGTATTGTTAATGGTGAGCATTATTTTCGGTTGCTCTAGATGTCGCAAGCGTTCAAAAGCCTCTAGAATACCCTCAAGATAGGATTCAAGCGAGAAATCATAGGCGTTGAGTGGAGTGTAACGGAAAATGACGTTTGTCTTTTGTTGTTGAATCAACGAATCAAAAGAAATATCAAAGGTTTTGCACAAACGCTTGAGCTCATCGATGGTCAACGCTGTTTCGTTTCGCATGCGTCTGTATGCAGCGTCAGTACTAATGTGCAAGGTTTCACTCAGGATATGTCCGAGGGCGTCACCCGGCGGCAATTTAGCTTTGATGAGTTGTAAAAGTTGGTCTTGGATGGTTTCCATAGCTGCAATTTACAAAGATTAATCGTTTGTGTACGTTCTATGAACACGTGGCGAAATACTAGTTAGGATCTCATATGGAATTGTATCTGCCTTTAGCGCAAAATGGACCAAAGTTTGATGTGGGCCAATAATTTCTACCTCAGATTGTAGCCGTGCCTTTGGCGCTTTCACCATAATCATGTCCATACAAACCCGGCCCAAAGTAGGGCAATATTGTCCATCGATAAACACGCCTCCAACGCCGTTGCTCAAACTTCTTTTGAAGCCGTCAGCATACCCGACCGGAATGATTGCGATTTGGACATCATCAACTGCAATATCGGTACAACCATAACCTATGCACTCTCCTTTTCTTACCACTTTCAGTTGAGAAATTCGGCTATACCAGCTAATGACTGGCTTGAGCTTTGCCTCAAATTTTGGATCGTGATTGACGCCAAATAATCCTATACCCAAGCGAACCATATCGTATTGGGCCTGTGTAAAATGAGCCGCACCTTCAGAATTCAACAAATGTTTCATGATGGGATAAGGCAACGCCGCTTCTATTTGCTGACAACAAGCATTGAATAGTTCAATTTGTTGGCTGTTCATCGGGTTTTGGGGTTCATCTGCACATGCCAAATGACTATAAACACTTTTAACTAGCACCTCTGGCTGGGCACTTATCATTTGGAGCACTTGATTGATTTGATCAGGTGCAAAACCGAGGCGATGCATTCCTGTATCTAACTTAAGGTGAATCGGGTATGACGACTTTTTTTGAGCAATAAGTGTCCGAATGAATGCATCTAAATGCGCCAAGCTAAAGATCGCTGGCTCTAGGTCAAAAGCGATGCAGCGCTCAAATCCTGGCGGTTCGGCGTTCATAACGAGAATCGGAAGTGTTAGGCCGGCTTGTCTGAGCATGACACCTTCGTCTGCGTAGGCTACACCTAAATATTGCACGCCACTTTGCTGTAACTTAAGTGCCATTTGATCGAGTCCAGCCCCATATGCTTGCGCCTTGACCATAGCCAGAATTTGTGTATTTGGCTTGAGGATTTGTTGATATTGTCGCAAATTGTGGTGTAAGGCAGACAAGTCATAGCGAACGACCGTACTATGCGCTTTTTGACTCCATTTGGCCAGTAATTGGGTGCTTTGATCGTTTTGACCTTTTATAAGGACGACATGGTTGTCTATCAGCGGCAGAGCCGCGGGTAAATCTTGCCATATATAAAACTGGTCTACACCATAGGTTTCAATTAGCTTTTTTACATCGGTTACGCGCTCAGCTTGACTTTTATCGAGCAGACAGCAAACCATGGTTGGTTTTCCTTCGGCGCTTGCTTTTAAAAATTCCAAAGAGGCCTCAAAAGCAATTAAATCAAGGGTATAGGTATCGTTAATAAGTACAGCACCGTTTATTCCTTCAATAGTTTCTAAACGATTTGCTAAATGAGGAAGGTTGGCAATAGCCGCCGGTGAACAATTGTGAAAAGCAGAGGCACTCTGAAGTGCAATACGGGCATTGGATAAACGAATAGGGTCATTGAATGGAATGCAATCGAAAAGTGCTTGCATAGGTTCAGTAAATACCTGACTGGGTTGATCGCCGTCGATGACCCATTTACAATTTTTGGATAAAACCGTAAGGGCCTCAGCATAGGCTTCTGCTGAATCAAATTCATGCCTAAAATTTGCTTTTTTTGTGGTAATGACGCAGTACTCCGGACAAATCATTTGCGCTAACCTTTCCATTTCACCGGGTTTTGTGACGGCGGCCTCAATAATTGCTAAATCACCATTTAGGGGGAGTTCCAAAATGGATATAGCAACACCGATTTGTGAATTAAAGCTTTTTGGGCTACGGTATACGTTAAGCTCGGGAGTCAAAAGATGGTAGATCCACTCTTTAACAGTTGTTTTGCCTATTGACCCTGCAACGGCCAAAATCGGATAACTCAAGCGTTTTCGATGAAAAGCAGCTAAGTGCTGCAAGGCAACAAGCGCATCGCCAACAATGAAAAAGCTGGCATCTGCAAAATGATCTTTCGGTTGACTTTCAACTACAAATAAGCGGATGCCTTTTTGATAGGCATCATTGATGAACATACTTCCATTGCGGTTGGCGCCATTTAAACCAAAAAAAACAACGCCTTGATTGCGAATAATTGTTCGTGTGTCGAAAGCGACTTCTTGTATCATGACTTCCTGTGATTGCTGGAAGCATGTGGCACCTATAATGCCTGAAAATTGTGCGATGGTGAGCCCTAATTTCATCGCACCGCTTTTAAGTAACACGCCCTGCAAAGCGGCTGGTATTTTTCAACGGCACCAACCAAAACCTGTTCGGTTTGCGCAACTGTGCGATGCGAAAACTGGGCAAGTTGACCACAAGACACACAAACGGCATGTACTTTGGTCACAAATTCTGCGATAGCCATCAAATGAGGCATGGGTCCAAACGGCAGGCCTTTGTAGTCCATATCGAGGCCAGCAACGATAACTCTTGCGCCCTTGCTCGCCAATTCATTACAAATCGGGATGATATCTGTATCAAAAAATTGGGCTTCATCGATGGCAACAATTTGCTCACCTTGCCAATTTTCAAGTATTTCCTTGGCAGAAATCACGCGCTTGGCCAACCAACTTTGACCCTGATGACTTACAACCGCTTCGGTGGCATAACGGTCATCGATAATCGGTTTGAAAAGTACGATGGATTGTTTGGCGAATTCTGCACGGCGTAAACGACGAATGAGCTCTTCGGTTTTCCCGGAAAACATGGAACCACAGATCACTTCTATCCAACCTTGTTGTGTGTTTTCTTGATTAAATTGCTCTAAAAACATAATGCTGTTGAATCAGATTGTGAAATGTTTTCTAATTTTGATTCGGTTGCTCAAAGAGCGCCCGCTTGCACGAAATTAATAAGTTATCAGCAATGTCAGAAAAAAGTCCTTCCCTAATGATCAAAACAATTCTCGGACACCTACAAAATGGTGTCGATAAACTCGAATCAGGCCAACTAACACCTGAAGATATGGAATTATTAGTTGAGGACGCCAAAGAACTCTATGAGCGGCTTATTATCTTGCGTTACAAAATCTATGAAACCAACGTTTTAGGAGTCAACGAACCCGTAATTTCTGCAAGTCTTCGCCAACCTGAAATCGAAACCCCCATAGATTTGTTTGGCGCATTGACCGATCCAAGCCCTGAACCGGAATTTGAAGTCACATTTGCAAGTGGAGAAGACGAAGTTGTTGAAGATCTGGTGGAAGATTCCATAGAAGAAATCGAAGATGACATAATTGAAGAAGAAGAAATAATTGAAGAAGAGGAAGATTTGGAAGAAGAGGTAATTGAAGACGATACGGAGGCAAATATGGAACAAGACGTGCATCAAGAAGAAGAACTAGCAGAAGCTGTTTTCGAAGATGAACCGGTTATCGAAGATGAACCG
>JBJTNX010000015.1:0-7484 GCA_046074325.1 Sphingomonadales bacterium | reverse complement strand
GCAAATTTTACGCGCTGAGGGCATTCAAATTCCCTTTGTGACTACATTGCACGGTACAGACATCACTTTAGTTGGCAAAGATCCTTCATTTGAGCCCGTCATTACTTTTTGCATCAATCATTCAAACGCAGTTACGACGGTCTCTGAAAGTCTTAAACAGGATACTTTGGCTCATTTTAAGGTCACCTCGGACATACAAGTCATCCCTAACTTTGTGCCGCCTACTCCTCCCAAAGATCCAGAGCGGGCTTATATCCGAAGTAAGTATGCCACAGACAATCAAGCAATCCTCTGTCATATTTCCAATTTTAGGCCGGTCAAGCGTACCGAAGATGTGATTCGCATTTTTGCACAGGTTCGGGCTCAAAAAGATGCTAAACTTATTTTGGTTGGCGATGGTCCGGATCGCTACGCTTGCGAGCGGCTCTGTCGAGAACTTCAGTTGTGTAACGACGTTATTTTTCTCGGTAAAGTAAGAGATACCGCACATGTTCTTGAAATTGCAGATATTTTCTTGTTGCCCTCCGAAACGGAAAGTTTTGGTTTGGCTGCGCTAGAGGCCATGTCTGTCGGTGTACCAGTTGTCTCTTCCAATACGGGCGGTATTCCAGAAGTGAATCACCACGGTGTTTCAGGATTGCTTTCTAATGTCGGAGACACCGAACAAATGGCCGCTGATGTTCTTGAAATCTTAAATCCAAATAACTTTCAACGCTATAAACAAGGCGCCTTGGCAACAGCTGCGCAATTTAGTCTAGAAAAAGTATTACCACTATACGAAGAATTATATCGTAAATTAGTTTAAAACTTATCCAAATGAAAATAGGTGTGTTGCTTTCCGGAGCAGGTGTTTTTGACGGAGCCGAAATTCATGAAGCCGTGCTTACCTTGTTGGAAATTCAAAGACTAGGTTATGAACCCATATGCATTGGCATCGATGCACCACAACATCATGTCGTCAATCACCTCAATGGGCAAGAACAAGCGCAAACGCGAAATATGTTAGAGGAGGCAGCCCGTATTGCAAGAGGGCAGATCACAGAGATTTCTTCGGTTGTTCCGGCAGACCTCGACGCACTGGTAATTCCTGGTGGCTTCGGAAGTGCTAAAAATTTTTCGACTTGGGCTTTTAAAGGTCCAGAGGCAAGCATAAGAGCCGACGTCAAATTACTGCTTGTTAATATGTATAACGTAGGAAAGCCGATTGTTGCCCTCTGCGTGAGTCCAGTTTTACTTGCTTTGGCTTTTGACGGGATGCCAATACAACAGCAACTCACTATTGGCAGTAAATCAGCAGCTTCACCTTATGTCATAGCCGATTTTCAAGCCGGATTGCAACATAAAGGAGTGCAAACGACCGATTGTAACATCGATGAAATCTGTATCGATAACACCAACCGCATCATAACAGCTCCTTGTTATATGCTCGAGGCCACCTTGCCAGAGCTCCAGCGCAATATTGCCAAAGCCTTTAAAGCCTTACAGACGCTACTTGAAGCCTGATCAATCACATATTGACCGTTGGCTTGCAGCACGAAAGAAGCAGCGCGAGGAGCGCACTGAAAGTGCATTACTTGTAGGTTTAATGAAAGGTGAGCGCACTGCACTCGGACAAGCCATCACACTCATTGAAAGCAGTAACTTAACGGATCAAAAACAAGCGCAACAACTTTTACAAGCCCTACCTGCAAGCCAAAAATTAGCAAAGCGCATTGGTATTACTGGTGTACCTGGTGTCGGAAAAAGTACATTCATAGAAAATTTCGGCTTGTTATTAGTGGAGGCGGGTCACAAAGTTGCTGTATTGGCTATTGATCCATCCTCTTCTCGGACAGGAGGTAGCATTCTCGGTGACAAAACCCGCATGGAAAGACTTTCGCAACATCCGAATGTTTTTATTCGACCAACAGCCGCCGGACGCACACTCGGCGGAGTTGCCAAAAATACCAGAGAGGCCATTGCATTGTGTGAGGCCGCTGGCTACGACATCATTTTAATTGAAACGGTTGGCGTGGGCCAGTCAGAAACGCTCGTTCACGGAATGGTCGATTTCTTTTTATTGCTCATGTTAGCCGGCGCCGGCGATGAATTACAAGGCATTAAAAGAGGAATAATGGAGCTTGCAGACCTCATCGTTATCAACAAAGCTGATGGTGCCAATGAAACGGCCGCAAAAGCTGCGCGCACCGAATATGCTGCCGCGATACATGTATTTGGTCAGCGTCCGGACGACTGGATACCTCGTGTTTTATGTGCCTCTGGTCTTACCGGTAAGGGCCTTCCAGCTTTATGGGAGCAAATAGAAGCATTTTTTGTTCAGCTCACTGCCAGCGGCCTTCTATCTCAAAAAAGACAAGAACAAGAATTGCAATTATTTGAGCATTTACTCAATGATTTTTTACAGCGGCAGTTTTTTGCAAACCCAAGCAATCAGGAGAAATGCCACGCCTTACGAAAAGAAATCACCGAAGGACGTTTGCTTGCCTATGAAGCGATAGCAGCATTTTTAAGTGCTTCCTCAGCAACAAGTTAGTACTTGAGCATTTTCAAGTGTTGCAATTTTTCATTGCCTCTATAGATACTGATCCAATAAATACCGGGGCTTTGGGCCGAGAGATCAAGTTCGGTACTGTTCGTCTCTGATACGCTGCCTTTAAAGAGCATTCTACCTTGCAAGTCATAAATGAGATAACGGCAATCTTTAGCAATGGTTTTGTTGTCACTGATGAGTGTAAATAGGCCATTACTTGGGTTTGGTTGTAGACTAAAATGAATGGTAGGACCATCTGGTGGTAATGGAATCGCTTTGAACACCGCTGTAAAAGTTTGTGTATTCTGACTGACATTAACCGTAAGGCTATCCATTAGCGTATCTACAATATTGGCCCCTGGTAACCAATGTGAAAATTCATAACCAGGTTTCGCAATGGGTTGCATTTCTATAGGAACACCATCAAAATAAGTTCCTGACCATGGATAAGTGGTTGGCTGAATGGTATTGAGGTGAATTTCTCCAGCGTCTTCTGGCTCAACCGCAAGTGTAACTTGAACTTTTTTGGTAAGGTCAAATTGCAAGCGCAACTGATTGAATACAAATGTAGAACGACACAACAGTTGTTGTTGAAATTGTTCGTGATTGGCCTCAAAAGCAGCCATTTGACCTGGAATGTCATTGGGATCACCCCAACGCGCAAATTGTAGAGGCATTTCGGGCAACATAGATTCATAAAAACGTTGTTCCGTTGCCAATAATTGCTCTTGCTTGTAGCTTGTATTCATTTGGTCTGCAAAACGATTGATAAAATAATTGCGGTATGCCAAATTTTGAATACTTTGCTTCCAAATATTGATGTATGGGTTGTCTTCGGATTGCCCCATCATGTAGGCAATATGGTTGTCTGTGCAGTTGGTCCAACCATTGGGCTGCATGGATAATTCCAAATCAATCAATGCGAAGCGCCAGCGGTTTTGTGTCGCATCGGAGCGGTAAATTTTGATGTTGTTACCAGGCCAATCGACATTACCCATCCATGATTCTGCGATAATATAGTCGGTGTAATGTTTCAAGTCAAAGAATTGGTCAGCATCTTGCCAATAGGTAGGAGCGTCAGGGTTGAGGTCATTAAACAAACTGTAATCTGACCAAAAATGATCGACATCTCCTTCGACTGCTCGTAAGATGAGGTTATACCAATAGCTTAATGACAACAATTCAATGGAATCACGGGTGGCATTGTCATGTTGTTCAAAATACTCTTGATTGAATTTTTCACGCAATTCGTAAAGACCGAAATAACTGCCATTGATGTAAACACTAACGGGTCGGTAACTCGAGTAATAATTTGCGGATCCTTCGCTCATCATTCGAACCTGACACGCATCTTTGTAGGGAAGTGTGAGGTACTGATTGGAACCATTCCTGAGGTAAAATTCGCTGTATTTGAAACGGTTTGGCCGGTCTGGAAGCACGCCTAAGTTTACAGCTTGTTGGCCATATGTTCCATGTGCCCAACTCAGTCGAAAAGAATGCTGCGGATGCGAACGACTTCCGCCTGCGCCACCATCCATGCGTATTGCAGTTTTGCTCTGATGTAATAACGGATGCGTTGCGCCTGTGTCCAACAATATGGCATAGGCTGGTCTGACCCAATCTGTCCACCAGTTATCAAAGATTCCGGAGGCGCCATATAAATTTTGGGTAGGTGTATTGACCAACAATATAGGAGTGGTGTGATCGATATTGAATAAATAGGTGGCAACGGCTTGTTCACTGGGCAAAATACTGGGGTTGCCGATTGGAAAAATTTTAGCGCGTAAGACCTTATTCGAACTAATGCTTATGGGGCCAACATACGTGGAAGAATTGATTGTTGGATCTTCACCGTTAAGCGTATAAACCAGTTTTCCAATATTTGGCGGGGTTGTACTTGTGATGGTTACACTCAAATTGTTGGCATAAATACCACTTTGAATACTGATTTGAGGTCTTGGTAGGGTATCGGAATAAGTTTGTGTTCCATTATTGGTGAGCCCTGGAGTGGCTTGCATCCAAGTCAAGTTACCGGAGCCATTTGGGTAATGTCCAATAGAAATATTTGGCTGCGGGCTATTGATCTCAAGTTGGCTTTGAACTTGATTATTGGGATCAAATAAATAAACATGTTCTCCGGTTCCGTCGAGTTTGAAATTGGTGTGTAGTTGTTGGCCTTGCAGCGGAATAAAGCTCGCATCTAGACTTGAAATAGAGGTGCTGTTTAAAGAAATTTCTATGTAGACATAAAATTCGCTGTTGGTGCTGGCTACCTGAAAAGCGAGGGAGTTGAGTGGCCCGGCTACAAGACCTGCGGCTTGTAATTCGGAGGCTAAGATGAGTATCTGATGACGGGCGCCCCAATACCAATTTCCATAAGGGGCTGGGTAATCTGTATTGGAATTGGTAATTGTGCCGTTGCCGATAATCGCATTGTTGATTTTTATATTGGGTCGTTGCGAATAGGTTTGGCCCATGTTGTTGCTACAAGCTGCAGCCGAACCATCGACAAAGCTCGCAACACAAGATACAAATGGTGTTGCTGTTTGGTAAAAAACAGAGTTTTCGGTGTAACCGCTGTTATTATAAGAACAGATGTTGACAATAATATTTGAGCTGCCGTCCCAGGTATACGCTTGATTAAAAACGTGCGTATTCCAGCCGCTGACTGGATTAAAATTAGGTGTGGTGTTGCTTAAAGTGAACGGAGTGCTCGCATAGCGGTCTTTGCCACTACAAAAAATGCGTAAAAATGCATTTGGTGCTAAATTCATACTGGGCAGCACCCATGCGTTAATGCCATTAAGTTGATCGGCGAGTTTCCAATTTGCTAAATTAATCGCCGATGGCGATGCATTATATAATTCTACCCAATCAGGTGCGTCGCCATTTTCATCGAGCGCAGCGGTTGCATTTTTATTACAGCCTTCATTGAGCAATAGTTGCCCTTGGGTGTGGAAGAAGATGAATGAAAAAAGAAGAACGGAGCAAAGTCTCATTTGGCTAATTTACAAAAAAAAGACCCGGCATGCGCCGGGTCTTTTGATCTTGTTACAGAACCAATTGCTTAGTGGATGATTTGGATCGCTTTGCGAACGATAGCATCTTGTCCTTGCAATTCGAGGAGGTAACTACCATTTGCAAGCTGATTGGTGTTGATTTGGTATTTGCCTTCACCTATAATGAGTAGTTCCATATTTACTTTTTGACCAAATTGGTTGTAAAGTACGGCCCCATCTAAAACTGGGCTTGCAATGAAGAAAGTTCCAGTACTTGGGTTAGGGAATACTTGAGCCGCATTTAGGTCACTTATTTCAAGGCCAACAATTGAGGCAACTACAATTGAATCTGTGTAAGAACAACCCAATGAGTCTGTAATTGTGACCACGTAGGTGCCACCATCGATGTTGTTTAGATCCTGCGTAGTGGCATTGTTGTCCCAACTGTAGGTATAAGGCCCGGTTGCGCCGCTTACTGTGAGGTCAATTGCACCATCGGTACCGAAAACAGCAGGTGTTACAGCGGCACTTACAGACCAAGCAGCTGGTTCATTAACGGTTGCAGCTGCAGAGGTTGTACAGCCGTACGCATCTGTAACAACAACTGAGTAACTGCCTTCAGCAAGTCCAGATAAAACCGTGTTGCTTGCCGTAGATCCGGCCCAGTCATAGCTATAAGGTGCTGTGCCTCCGGTAGCAACTACCGTAACGCTACCTGTGTTGGTTCCATAGCACAATGGATTAGATGCGCTTGCGCTTGCTGCTAAATCACTTACGGCAAGAACCGTAACAACTGTATCGGTACAGCCAAGACCATCTGTCACAACGCAAGTGTAGGTACCTGGACCCACTGAAGTGACGTATGTACTTGTATTACTTGTGCCTGTCCATTGATAAGAGTAAGGGCTAACACCGTTAGAGGCGCTGATTTCTAAGTTGCCTGTCTGGCTGCTGTTACAAAGTACGTCTGTACCATTCGCTACGGCCGTTAGATTTGAAAGTTCTGTTAGTGTGCTCGAAATGATCACTACACAGCCCGTTGCATCAGTGACAGTACACTCGTAAGTACCAGCTGGTAGATTCGAAAGTGAGGCAGTAGTACCTTGGTTATTGGCCCAGTTATAAGTGTAAGGCTCCACACCTAAACTTGCCGCTAACGCAATAGAACCGGTTGCTTGACCGCCACATGTAATATTTTGTGTTGTTGGGGCAACTGTAAGGTTAGATAAGCTTGGCACGATAACACTAACAGTTGCTGGACAACCATTGATATCTGTTAAAATACATGGGTACTGACCTGCACTCACGCCAGAAATGGAGTTGGTTGTTGCACCGGTCGACCACAAGAAATTGACAGTGCCGGTACCACCTGTAGTGGTGATGCTTGCACCGCCGTCATTGGCTCCACATGAAGCAGCTGTTGTGCTTACCGTTTGGTTGTAGGCTACACAAGACTTGAAAATTGGATTTACCACAAAAGAGTATGCCGAAGTGGTGTAGGTTCCACCATTGCTTCCAGTCCAGCGGTAGAAGACCGTATTTGGCGTCGCATAATCAGTAGAAGTTGCCAAACGGATATTACCTGTTGCAACCGCAGCTTGGTAAACACCAAAGTAATAGGTCCCCGGTGCCATATTCAGCGTACCTGTAGCGATCGGTAATTTAATGACCGCACCATTCAGGTTATCGGCTGCAGTGGTTGTATAGGTAATTGTAGAGGCAATAGCGGTTGTATTTGGTATCATTACACCTGTAGTATTGGCTGTGGTACCATAGATATTTACACTGGCTACATATCCAACAGGAGTACCAGGATTCAAAACAAACATAACTGAATCAAGGAAGTCGTTCTGAGTAAGCGTGTAATTATTTCCAAACTCAATATTTGTAGCTCCTGGGGCACTTGTTGAACTTACACCGAGTGACCCCGTAATTCCAACTGTTTTTGACATTTC
>JBJTNX010000014.1:0-2968 GCA_046074325.1 Sphingomonadales bacterium | reverse complement strand
CCCAAACCGCTGTTCCGCCGGTAGTTGCACCGGTATGATCAAGTGTATATTGCAGCACCCAGGTGTTTGGTGCTGTGTTGCTAAGTCGTTGCCAGAAAGAAACGCCAATGCGCGCAAAACCAGTCGTATTGGTATTAATTTGGATGCCACGCGTTTTATTGCCCGTTCCTTGGGCAGGCCAACTAGTCACGTTGTAGCCTGAATTATCAGCGGTATTGGTTTCTACTGGCAAGATAGTTCCTGTGTATCCTGTGGCAAAGCTAAAAGTAGATCCGCCAACAGTAGCGATTGCACCAGAACCCGAAACGGGCATTTCGTTACCTGTAGCCGAATTGGCATCGTTGATTAAAGAATTGAAGTCCCAGTGAGTAACCAAAGACTGTTGAGCGGCTAAAAATAATGGGGCCACTATTAATAAAAAAAGTAATTTTCTTTTCATCTCTTGAATTTTATGGCAAAATAACTGCCTATATATCAAGAGCATATTTAGAGAAAATGAAAATTACATTTCTTTCTTATGAATTTTTAATCTCAATTAAAACATCCACCAAACTCGGATCAAGCAGGGTGCTCGTATCGCCTAAATTACTGGTGTCTCCCTCTGCAATTTTGCGCAAAATACGGCGCATGATTTTACCGCTACGCGTTTTGGGAAGGCCGGGGACAAATAAAATTTGGTCGGGCTTGGCGATAGGGCCAATCACCCTTGACACCGTTTGTAAAATATCTTGTTTGGTGAGGATGGCATCGCCGTGGGTATCTTCTATAATAACGTAAGCAAAAATACCTTGTCCTTTAATGTCGTGTGGGTAACCAACAACCGCACTTTCAATGACACCCGCATGCATATTGATCGCATTTTCGACTTCTGCAGTTCCGATACGGTGTCCGCTGACATTCAGCACGTCATCTACCCTACCTGTAATGCGGTACATACCATCGGCATCGCGCAAGCAGCCGTCTCCGGTGAAATACAAATTTTCGTAGGTAGAAAAATAGGTCTGACGGCAGCGCTCGTGGTCGTTGTAGGTGCTGCGGATCATGCCGGGCCAAGGAAACTTAATACATAAATTACCATTAACGCCATTGCCTTCAATTTCGACACCATTCTCATCGACCAAACAAGGTTGAATACCAGGTAATGGCAACGTTGCGTGTGCAGGCTTGGCTGGGGTGACTCCGGCGAGATTTGAAATCATGACGCCACCGGTTTCTGTTTGCCACCAGGTGTCGACAATCGGACAGTTTTGATGGCCGATGTGTTCGTTAAACCAATGCCAGGCTTCTTCATTGATGGGCTCCCCTACTGAACCCAACACTTTTAAAGAGCTCAGGTCTTTGTCTTTAAGCGGCTCCAATCCAAAACCCATGAGACTGCGAATGGCTGTTGGAGCAGTATATAAAATATCCACTTTGTATTTGTCGACAATTTCCCAGAAACGACCGGCATCCGGCCAAGTGGGCACGCCTTCAAACATTAAACTTGTGGCGCCTGCACTTAAGGGTCCATAAATGATATAGCTGTGACCGGTAATCCAGCCGATATCTGCGGTGCAGAAATGAACCTGCCCAGGCTGGTATTGGAAAACATTCACAAATGTGTAGTTCGTCCAGACCATATAGCCAGCAGTCGTATGAACTACGCCTTTTGGCTTGCCTGTAGATCCGGATGTATATAAGATGAACAAAATATCTTCGGCGTCCATGGCAACAGGCGCAACAGCAGGATTACCCATTGTTTCTACCTTTTTGATTTCGTCTTCCCACCAAACATCGCGGCCTTTGAGCATCGAAACGGGCGTTCTTGTTCGTGTACAGACTATAACGCGTTTAATGGTTTTGTTACCCACTAATGCGTCGTCGATGACGCCTTTGAGTGGAATATCCTTAGCACCCCGATAAGCGCCGTCGCAGGTCACAATAAATTCAGCACCTGCATCCTCTAATCTGTCTGCTATGGCCTGGGCTGAAAACCCACCGAAAATAACTGAGTGTATAGCGCCAAGGCGGGCGCAAGCCAAAGTAGCAATTGCCAATTCGGGAACCATGCCCATATAGATGCACACGCGGTCGCCTTTTTGAACGCCATTATTCAATAAAACATTGGCAAATTGCTGCACCTTAAAATGCAATTCATTAAAGGTAAGCACGCGGTGGTGTTCTTCTGGGTCATTGGATTCCCAAACAATAGCCGCCTCGTTACCTCGGGTGGCTAAATGGCGGTCTAAACAATTTTCGGTGATATTTAACTGCGCACCTTTGAACCATTCTACCCTTGGTTCTTTAAAATTCCAGTCGAGTACTTTGTCCCATTTCTTTTGCCAAGTAAAATTTTCGGCTATTTCTGCCCAAAAAGATTCAGGGTCTACAATGCTTTTTTGATAAGCAGTGCGGTATGCTTCTGGAGAGCGCAGTTGATAAGGATGTTTCATTCTAGCATGTTTATGCTAAAATTAATGAAATATCATTTCAACTCAAACGCAACCTCATTTCTGCGGCCAATGAAGTCCCAGGGAGCGTTGTAACCCATATAAATGAGTTGATCGTTAAAAGCAATTTGTTCTTTTTGTAAAAGGGCGCGCAATGCTGCCGCTTTTTCTTGAATTTTAGCGTCGTCTGAATAACCACCAAAGCGCAAAACAGCAAGTGTTCGGGCTTCTTTTTTTGTTAATTGAACTTGTTGGCTATTGGGCTGTGGCAAATCTTCAAGGGTATATTGCTTGGGCATCACAAATGCCATTTGAGTCTGTTCGCCCATTTCCATTACAACGGGCGCAGTCATGGCAATTTTAGTTTCTTCTTGGTTACTGCCAAAAATATAGCCAGCAACTCTTCTAAAACCTAAACTACTGTTTTGATCAAAGGATCCTGGAGTCATGGTGGTCTGCGCCAAAATCAGTGCCGGATAACGCCTAATTTCGGCTTTTTTGGCAAGCACCCGAACTACTTCGTAGTCAGGAGTTTCAAT
>JBJTNX010000013.1:0-8092 GCA_046074325.1 Sphingomonadales bacterium | reverse complement strand
CCACGTTGGTTTTTTTGGGGAGGTGGTCGATCTGACCAGTGGATCTTTGATGTAAAAAGTTTGCCAATTGAGCTTCTGGAATGTATTGCACACGAGCTTGTTGTTGGTCGTTAGCGGTCTTTAGTACCGTAAAAGCTGTGTTGAGTACAACAGGTGCCTGTTCTAAGCTACTCATTGCCGTGGCATCGACAATGCCTATGGGTCTTAATTGCAAGCCGCCCCGTGCTAAAATGATTAAAGATGACAGGGCGATCAAAAAGGGCAATAAAGCAGCTTTTGGAGTTGTTTTCCCTTGAAACGGGGATATCACACGCAAGTACTTCCAAAATAACAAACACAACCCGATAAACAAAAGCGGCAAATACCAGAATTCAAGTAAAAATTCGCCGGCTAAGGAACTGGTTTCGGTCCCGGTTAACAGGTGTAAAAAATAGCTAAACCCAGATCTTTTTTGGGTGTATGCAAAATAGGCGATATCCCAACAATTGAGCACTAAAACAAAAAACGCAATAAAGACGAGGTAGCCTTTTATCCCGATTGTGAGCCATTTTTGAAATTTAGCGCCGCCGAGCAAATTCAATGGATTCAACAAAAGCAACAGAGGCAAGGTTAATAGAGCAAGCGTTACGAGATCGAAATAGGCACCAATAAAAAAGAGTTGGGCTGGAAGGTGCTTAAAAAAACTCGCGTTTTCTAGAACGAAGGCTATTCGGAGCACGCTCATGGAGAGCAGCAGTAATAGCAAAAAGCGTAAAATTGCCCTTAAATGCACTAGTAGGCCAATAATTGATCGATGGTTTGCAGCAGTCTGCTCGAAGCCAAAAATTGTTTCTCTAGGTCAGCAGCAAATGGCACTGGGGTGTCTAGTGATGCCACCCGAAGCACAGGTGCATCGAGCTGTGCAAAACAGTGCTCATTGATCAGCGCAACGATCTCACCGCCGATTCCGGCCGTTAGGGTATCTTCGTGGAGCACTAATACCTTACCAGTTTTGGAAGCAGCAGCTATTATAGCCTCTAGATCTAGTGGCAAGAGCGTGCGCAAATCCAAAATTTCAAAAGAATAGGAAGAACGTTCTGCGGCGGCTTCTAAAGCCCAATGAACACCCAAGCCATAGGTAATAATTGTAAGGTCATTACCCGTGCTCGCGGTAGCTGCTTTACCAATCGGAACATTGTAATAATCCAATGGAACATTGGCTTTGAGACTCCGGTAAAGGTATTTGTGTTCAAAAAACAAAACAGGATTTGGATCTTCAAATGCGGAAAGCAACAAGCCTTTGGCGTCGTAGGGGTTGGACGGATACACTACTTTTAGTCCGGGTGTGTGAACAAACCAGGCTTCATTACTTTGAGAATGAAAGGGACCTGCTGCCGTACCTGCTCCTGTTGGCATGCGCACCACGACGTCTGCGTTTTGCCCCCAGCGCCAGTGCAATTTGGCAAGATTATTCACAATTTGATTAAAACCAACACTTACAAAGTCTGCAAATTGCATCTCAACCATTGCTTTCATGCCGGCAATACTCAGACCCAAACCCGCCCCGACAATTGCAGACTCGCAAAGTGGTGTATTGCGAACCCGGTCTTTGCCAAAAGCCTCAACGAAGCCTTCAGTAACCTTAAAAGCCCCGCCGTATTCAGCGATGTCTTGGCCCATAAGTACCAATTCTGGGTGTTTTTGCATGGCACTACGCAAGCCATCTTGAATGGCATCGATGAAGCGCATTTCTTGACCGTTGTCAGTGGGTTCTATCGCTTCATGCGTATGCGGCGCATAAATATCGGCGTACTCTTGTTGTAGATCTGGAATGATTTTCGGTGCCGCATTGGCCGCATCAAAAGCCCTTTGAATCTCTTCTTTAAAACCTTGTTTGATTTGATCAATGGTGGCTTGATTGACGATGTTTTCTTGCAGCAAAAATGCTTCGTAGGTGCTCACGGGGTCTTTGGGTTCCCATTGTTGCTGAAGACCTTCAGGGTAGTATTTTGTCCCTGAGGCTTCCTCGTGCCCGCGCATGCGGAAGGTCATTAGCTCCAATATAAATGGACGCGGTTGCGCTTGAATCTGGGTGCGAATTTGACGAACGGCATCGATGACGGCTAAAATATTGTTGCCATCGACTTGAATGGCGTCCATACCATAGCCAATGCCTTTATCGATAAATTGTTTGCAGCGGAACTGCTCTGAGGAGGGCGTGCTCAGGCCCCAACGGTTGTTTTCAATCGCAAAAATGACGGGCAACTGCCAAACAGCAGCTACGTTGAGGGCTTCGTGAAAATCACCTTCTGAGGCGCCGCCATCGCCTGTAAAAACAAGGGTAGTGTCTTTGGTTTGACGTATTTTTGAACTAAGCGCAATGCCGTCTGCAATACCAAGCTGCGGACCAAGGTGAGAAATCATGCCCACGAGTTTGTGGTCTTGGGTGCCAAAATGGAAACTGCGGTCACGGCCTTTGGTATAGCCGTCGGCCTTCCCTTGAAATTGAGCAAATAAGCGCTGCAACGGTATCTGACGTGTGGTAAAGACGCCTAAATTTCGGTGCATGGGTAATATATACTCATGGGATTCCATGGCGTAAGCGCAACCCACCGAAACGGCTTCTTGCCCCCAGCCTGAAAACCACTTGCTTATTTTACCTTGACGCAGCAAAATGAGCATTTTTTCCTCGATAAGCCGAGGTAAAACTAATTTTTTATAGATCTCGAGGTGTTCGGACGCTTCGAAATGAAAGTCCTTAAAGTTTGTAGTTTGTTGATTGGACATGTAATTATACTTTGAGACCTCTCACCACGCGCTCTTTGCGCTTTGTGCGTTCTAATTTTTTCTTAACGATTAATAGATGTGCGGCTCGCGGGGCCCCACGCGTGAGGTCTACTTTGTATTCGTTGCCGCCGTATTTGATGCGCGGACCGCCCGAGGCAGACCAATCGACGTCAAGATAAAAACGGCGAACAGTTGCGCCTTCTGTTTTGGTGACAAATGGGATGTAGCGTTGGTCTCCGGTTTCAAAACGCACATTGAGCTGACCAGCATCGCCAAAACTCTCAAAAATACAACGCGTACCTGCGGGTATAACCACAGATTCAGACTGAGAACTCGAGCTCGAAACAAGGGCGCCATTTTGGGTGGTGAGTTCGCTGGATTGTTTATTTACTTGATTGAGAATGATGGTGTGTGAGGTATAAAATTGAACCTGACGTAGCTTTTCTTCAGAATCCAGACTGAATTCGTCGCGAATGGCTGTGGTGTAGGGTATTTTAGTACCGCAAGAAACAGCAACTAGCGAGAGCATTAATAAAATTGCGAGTTGTTTCATGTTTGTTAAATTTGTTTCAAAATTAAATAAAAAGATGCGTGCTTTTACAAAACTACCTGGCTATCTTTTGCTCAATTGCATACTCCTGTTCTTGAGTTGTCAAGCTCCAGACCCAGCCAAACGCATCGACCTCGATGATATCCGGCCGAAAGCCAAAGAAAAAGTACAAAATTCAAGCGAGACAGTCGAAAAAGACACACTTAGCCGTTTTTACAAGTATTATGCCAATGATTCAGCACAACTCGGAATCGCAAAAATAGCGATAGACACCACACTGAAAACGCACTTTTTGGACCGTTTTAGTGCAGCAAAAACAAGACTCCTATTGACTGATTCTGCGTCACATACTTTTCAATATTACAGTTGGTCGTTTGCAGATTCTTCGGCCTGCTTTGAGGCTTTTTATAACTGGCTAGACCAAGCAGGGCGCAATCAGCAAAGTGTTCTTTTGGGGTCTGGAGACGTCCTTCACACCGCTCATGGCTTTTATATTATCGCTAAAAATGAACTGATTTTTCTGCAATCTCAGCAAGCTATCACCTATCAAAAATGGCTGAAATGGCATGAAGGTAAAACGAATACATCTCCGATTATATATCTATTGCGCATGAAACCAAAGCAGAAAACAAAATGGTTTCAATATACAAATGCTAAACTAAGCCCTTTATGAACCTCGTTAACCGCGGATTTATTCAAGTTAAACCCAAAGAAAAGCTCATCGAATGGGCTACAACATTCAATGCTGAACTGATGCTTCACCAAGAAGCAGAGGGGACAATATACCTAATAGAAGAGGACTTCTGGGACGATGACGTTGTTCTGAAAAAGTATAGCAAAAAAATTGCCCAGCAAGAATTTGCTGCCCTTGGATTTGAAGCTGCGCTTTGGCCCGAAGCTTTTGATTTAGAGGCTTTCAACGATTGGTTCAGTTGCGAGCTCGGCTGCACGTGCATCGATTTGCTCAAGGAGCCGCTCCACAAAGAAGCGTTGTAATCAAAGCACCCGATCGATCAAGTTGGCATTCAGGTAAGCCGGATCAAACGTTACTTCTTGCCCGAGCCAACTCGGATATGCAAAAGCTTGATTTTCGTCGTCAAGTTCTAATTCTGCTAAAAGCAAGCCCTCAAGGGCACCATGAAAAACATCAAGCTCCCAGGTATCTGTACCGTTTTGAATGTAATAACGTGTTTTATGAAGGCAAGCAAGCCCGGCTTCGTCAATCATATCGTTGGCTTCATCTTGGGGTATTTCATACTCAAACTCATTTCTAGTGAGCCCTGTGCCTAGTTTAATAGTGAAAAATGCCATGTTATCCGTGATTCGGATCCGGACAGAGCGATCCGCCTCACGCAACAAGTAAGCCTGCTTCAATTCCCTCTGACCAATACACTTTGCCTTTCTCCAATCGTCGTTGGCTACTAAAAACTTGCGTTCAATTTCTTTCAATTTCGCTAATTTGAATTATTTTTACATTTGATGCAACCCGATGTTGGTGTTTTGCGTCTGAACACAAAACTAAACTTTCTATATGAAACTACGCACTACATTATTTAGTTTGCTTTTTGGAAGCAGCGCACTTTTTGCTCAAAAAACAATTGACCAAGCTGGTGTCAAAATCACAACAGCACCCCTACATTGCGACGTTCCGTCAGAAGGATATCAAGCAGATCTCATTGCACTCACCTTCACCAATACAACCAATCAAGTAAAAACGGTTACTTACAGTTTCGAACTTTATTACGACGGCAACTGCGCTACGTGCGGCCATGAAGAGTACCTTTATACCCAAACACTTCAGCCACTTCAAACCATTTCAGGTGTCTGTTTAGATCGCAATCCTGGTCTTACTATTTTTGATCACATGCCTGCTCATTTGACCAAAACGCAACTTACCGACTTCAATATCCACAACGTTTCAGTGCAGTAATTAAGCACTATCCTGTTCATCACATCATGAAAAATCTAACTCTACTCACCGGTATCGCTTTGTTTTTAGGCTTGAGCCAACAAGTAAACGCGCAGTGTACTGTTCAAGCCATTGCCCAAGATACCATTGTTCCATGTAACGGCTCAACCATTTTGAGTGTCAATGGTACAGGAACAAGCGTTCTTGCATTTGGCGAAAACTTCAATAACGGCCAGCCAGTTGGTTGGGATTTCTCACAGGTAGTTACCATCGCGAATAACACCTGCGGTGTCCCCTCGCTAGACGGCTCAGATTTCATGTGGATGGGTAACCAATCGGTTGCACCGCGCGTCATGACCACCGTCCCACTAGATGTATCTGCTGGCGGTAGTGTTTGTTTTGAAATGCGTTATGCCATTCAAGCGCAGGCCTCACCTTGCGAAGGGCCAGACCTTGCCAGCGAAGGCGTTTACCTCCAATATTCCACCGACAACGGAGCTACTTGGGTCACCATGAACTACTGGAGTCCAAATGGTGGTTACGATTCCTACATGACGTCCTGGAATAACTACTGTGAATCTATTCCGGTTGCAGCTCAAACCGCAACCACCAAATTCCGCTGGACGCAACTCGCGGTATCTGGTGCACCCTATGACCACTGGGGCCTAGACAACATCAGCATTACGGCGTCTATCCCTAGCTACACGATTACTTGGCTTCACGACAACTACTCCTACCCTACTGGTGTCTACACCGGTAACAACCCAACACCTGTTTCTCCGACAGGAACCACCAGTTATGTTGTCATGATGACCGATAGCACCAATATCTGCTACGACACCATCACCCTTACAATCTCTTATCCACAAATAGACAACGTTCTTGAAAACAACCCAACGTGTGGTAGCAGCAACGGAAGTCTAGATGCGAGTGCTTCAGGAGGCGCAGGTGGCTATACTTTCAGTATTAACAACGGCTCAACCTTCCAAAACAGCGGACTTTTCTCTGGCCTTGGCATCAACAATTATACAGTTATTCTTGTAGATCAAAACAACTGTTCAGACACCGTACAGGCTGCACTAATTGGTGTAGATTCTGTCAATATTGACGATATGGTAGTTACCACCACAACTTGTGGCCTAGACAACGGTATTATTGACCTCACAGTTACAGGCGGTACACCTGCTTATCAGTATAGTTTGAACGGAGGAAACACCTTTTCTGCAAGCCCAGTATTTAACAACCTCGTCCCTGGAACCTATCAGGTGTACGTTGAAGATGTCAACGGTTGTTTTGATTCCACCAATGCCACCATTTACCCATCGACAAATCCAGAACTTGGTCTAACAACCTCCACACTCGAATTCTGTAGCTTGCAAGATGGCAGCATTACTACTAGCGCTACCCTTGGTGTTGGTCCTTATGTATTCGTATTGCATCAGGGTCCTACGCTCGTTGGGACCGAACTCAGTGGCCAATTTAACAACTTAAATTCTGGCTCTTACTGGGTTACCGTCATCGACCAAATTGGTTGTGCAGACAGCACACTAATGGTTGTTGACAGCATACCTGCGCCTATCTCTCCAATGACCGATACCGTCTTGTGTAATTTAGATCTTCAGGTTTTTGGCGTTCTCTCCTACACCGGTAGCAACTGGTCAGCCAACTCACCAAACATTAGTTTCAGTAATGCGTCCGGGCAAAATCCACTGATCACTGCCGACACCGCTGGTATTTACCTCATCAACCTACAAGATACGGTTTGTAACTTCAACGAAACCTTTAGTCTTACTTTCGTTGCCGACCCTTATACCGCTGTTATAGACACCACATTGTGTATTGGAGAAACAGCTACACTCGCAGCTGTGCAGCAACCGCAAAACGTAAGTTACAGCTGGAGTACTGGTGCAACAGATCCCACCATTCAGGTTACAACTCCCGGATCCTACCTCATTTCGGCTACCAACATGTGTGGAACAAGCACCGATACTGCTACCATTGATTTTTATTTCTGTGACATCGAGTTTCCGAACGTATTTACGCCTAATAACGATGGCAACAACGATCACTTCCAAATGCTATTCTATGGTGGTCTTAGTTCTTTTGAATGCATCATCGTGAACCGTTGGGGCAACACCGTCCGAGAATTCAATAATCCGGCTTTCCAGTGGGACGGCACCGATGAAAAAGGAGACAAGATGGAAGAAGGCGTCTACTTTTATGTTGCACGCACCATTACCAATGCTGGTGATGAAATCGAGAAGCACGGACTCGTGCACCTCGTCAGAGAATAGCATTTTTGCTATCTTTGCATGTGCTCGAACTTAAGAAAAATACACCAAGATGGGTAATTGTCTTACTTGACCTACTCATTCATTTATTTGCACTCTTTTTTGCATATCTAATCCGCTTTGATCTCAAGGCGGATTTTTCTTTGATACAAGCGGAATGGGCAATTCTATCAAAGTCCATTTGGTTTTACATCTTAATTAAGCTGATTGTTTTTGGTGTTTTTCAAATTCACCAAGGCATCGTTAGACTGAGTTCAACCGCAGATTTCAAACGTATATTCGTAGCGGAGGTAAGCGCCACGCTTTTGTTTGTCCTGGGCAGCATGATCCGCTTTTACCAGCTCGATGGCTTCTACCTCTTTCCGAATTCCGTCCTGGTCATGGAATTTATCTTCAGTACAGCATTTGTAATCTCGGCGCGCTTTATCATCAAACTACTCTACCTCGAGTATACCAGAGATAAAGGACAAGAAGAGGCCATACTCATCTTTGGCGCGGGTGTTTCCGGACAAATGACCAAGCGACTCCTCGAGAAAGACAATGCAAGCCTGCAACATGTCGTTGGTTTTATTGATG
>JBJTNX010000012.1:0-5048 GCA_046074325.1 Sphingomonadales bacterium | reverse complement strand
ACAATCTTGCAATCTGCAGTTCTCTTTTTAACTGATGCTCTGACTTTCATAATTCTAGTTATTTGTATCTAAAAGATATTCTACCTTTTGTTAAATCATAAGGAGACATTTCTACTTTGACGCGGTCTCCAGGGAGTATTTTAATGTAAAACATGCGCATTTTGCCTGAAATATGGGCAGTGATGACATGTCCGTTTTCGAGTTCTACTCGGAACATTGCATTTGGCAATGCTTCAAGTATGGTACCGTCTTGTTCTATGGATGTTTGTTTTGCCATAAATTACATTCCAGAAAATTCGTTAGCACCTCTGCGACCTCTAACTCTTGTACCTTCCATGAGTGAATCCATGTTTCGGTTGAGTTGATAGGTTTCAATTTGTTGAAGGGTATCGAGTACCACACCCACCATAATGAGAATGGACGTACCTCCGAAGAACATAGCAAATCCATCATTGACTCCTGCAAGCTTAGCAATTGAAGGCAAAATAGCAATCATGGCTAAGAATAGGGAACCAGGGAAGGTGATGCGCGAAACAACTTGATCGACATGTTCGGCAGTTTCTTCACCAGGACGTACACCAGGTATAAAACCACCGCTCTTTTTGAGGTCGTCGGCAATTTTACTTGGGTTAATCATGATGGCTGTGTAGAAATAGGTGAACACAACGATGAGGATAACGAGTAGGGCGTTGTAACTGAATCCGTAAGGGTCTCCGAGTGTTTTGGTTAACCAACCAGCATCTTGTTGTTGGGTAACTCCTTGATAAACCATCATTGGGATGGTCATGATTGCTTGCGCAAAAATGATCGGCATGACACCACTTGCATTGATTTTGATAGGCAAGTAGTTCCTTGCACCATTGACGTCCTCGACTGCTCTTGCCCCGGCAACGCGTTTTGCTGTGTTTAGCGGTATGCGACGAACACCTTGCACAATGAGAATTGTCAATAGAATGATCACGAAGAACATTACGATCTCAAGAACCAAGCGAATCAAGTTACCAGCTTCTACAGATTTACCAAACTCTGCAAAAAATGCACCTGGAAGTCTAGAAAGGATACCAACGGTAATGAGTAAAGAAATACCATTGCCAATACCGCGCTCGGTGATACGCTCTCCTAACCAAACTGCAAACATTGAGCCTGCAATAAGGAGCATGATGGTTTGGGTCCACCAAAATGTACTTGGATCGTCTGGCATGGCGTTTTTGTTACTTACGTAAAGTGTAAGGTAACTTGGCGCTTGTAATGCACAAATAACGATTGTAAGTAGACGCGTGTAATTGTTGATTTGCTTTCTACCAGACTCACCTTCGTTTTGCATTTTTTGGACGGCTGGAACAGCCATGCCCAATAATTGCATGATAATCGAGGCGCTAATGTAAGGCATGATGCCTAGAGCCATGATAGATGCGTTGGTAAATCCTCCACCTGAAAAGACGGAAAGGATACTTTCGAGAAAGTTTTGATCCGTGGCCGTACTGGTAAGCGCATCGTATTTTACACCAGGTAAAATAACGTATGACCCTACGCGATAAGTTAGGATGAGGCCAAGTGTAAGGATAATGCGCTTGCGCAGTTCCTCAACTTTCCAGATATTTTGCAGGTTGGTTATTAAACGTTTCATCTAAAAGCGTGCAAAGATAGTTAGATTTTTGTACATGTACCACCTAAAGCTTCAATTGCAGCAATTGCTGTACTTGAAAAACCATTGGCAGAGATGTTGATTTTTGCTTTTAATTCACCGCGACCGAGTACTTTTACAAGTTCGTTGTTAGATAAAAGTCCGTTTTGACGTAACACCTCTGGCGTGATGTCAAGGATACCTTTTACGCTTGCTAGGTTTTCGATGATGTCAAGGTTGATGGCCTTGTATTCAACACGGTTGATATTTTTAAAGCCAAACTTTGGTACACGACGCTGTAAAGGCATCTGTCCACCTTCGAAACCAATTTTGGTTTTGTAACCAGAACGCGATTTAGCACCTTTGTGACCACGTGTAGAGGTTCCGCCACGTCCTGATCCTTGACCACGACCGATGCGCTTTTCAGCTTTAACTGAGCCTGCTGCTGGTGTTAGATTATGTAATTCCATTTCTTTGTGAGTCTATTATTCTACTACTTGAATAAGGTGCTTGACCTTACTCACCATTCCCATAATTTGAGGTGTAACCTCTTTTTCAATAACTTGATTCAAGCGACGAAAACCTAAAGCTTTGATGGTAGCTTTTTGATCAGCTGGACGCTTGATCGCACTTTTCACTTGTTTGATTTTGATTGTGCTCATTGCTGAATATTTTATCCGTTGAATACTTTGTCAAGGGAAATACCACGCTGACGTGCTACAGCAACTGCATCGCGCATGTTTGCCAATGCGTCCATAGTTGCTTTTACAACGTTGTGCGGGTTAGAAGAACCTTGAGATTTTGCCAATACGTTGTGTACACCAACGCTTTCGAGTACGGCACGCATCGCACCACCTGCAATTACACCGGTACCTTCAGTAGCTGGCTTGAGGAATACCTCAGCACCACCGAATTTACCTTTTTGCTCGTGGGGAACGGTTCCGCGTAGAATAGGAACTTTAATTAAGTTCTTTTTTGCGTCGTCGATACCTTTTGTAATGGCTTCTGTTACTTCTTTTGCTTTACCAAGACCATGACCTACTACGCCGTTTTCATCACCTACAACAACAATTGCAGAAAAACTGAACGTACGACCACCTTTTGTTACTTTGGTAACGCGGTTAACAGCAACGAGTTTGTCTTTTAACTCGATATCAGCTGATTTCACTCTGTTTACGATTTGAGCTGCCATTTTTCTTAAAATTTGAGTCCTCCTTCGCGAGCTGAATCAGCCAAGGATTTGATTCTACCATGATACAAGTAACCATTGCGGTCAAAAACGACGCGTTCAACGCCTGCTTTTTGAGCTACTTCGGCAATTTTCTTACCGACGATTGCTGCTTGGCTTACTTTATTTACTTTCTGTGCGTCGTCCATTTTGAGTGAACCAGCAGCGGCAAGTGTACGACCACTGTTGTCGTCGATAATTTGCGCGTAAATCTGCTTGTTACTTCTAAAAACGGTGAGGCGTGGAATAGCTGAAGTACCAAAAACTTTTTTTCTGATTCTTCGCTTGATTTTTGCTCTTCTTAATACTTTATTTAGTGCCATAATTCTTGCGATTATTTTTTACCTGCTGACTTACCAGCTTTTCTACGAATTTCTTCACCTACAAAGCGGATACCTTTTCCTTTGTATGGTTCAGGTTTTCTGAAAGAGCGAATCTTGGCAGCAACTTGTCCAAGTAGTTGCTTATCGTGTGACTCTAGAGTTACGATAGGCGCTTTACCTTTTTCAGTTACAGTGGTAACTTTCACTTCTTTCGGGATTTCCAAAATAATGGCATGTGAAAATCCGAGTGCTAATTCGAGTTGTTGACCAACGGCATTTGCGCGGTAACCAACTCCGATAACTTCCATATCTTTTTTGAAACCTTCAGATACGCCATGGATCATGTTGTATACCAAAGCGCGGTATAAACCATGCTTTGAACGGTGATCTGGAGCTTCCGTGGCACGCGCAAAAGTAATGACGTTGTCTTCGATGCTTACGCTTACCGACGCATCAATGTGTTGTGCTAATTCGCCTTTTTTCCCTTTGACCGTCATGACGGAATCTTTGAACGTCACTTCGACGCCGCTAGGGATTGTTATAGGTGCTTTTCCAATTCTTGACATTGCTCTTAATTTTTAGTAAACGTAACAAAGAACTTCGCCGCCAACGTTGTTTTGACGCGCTTCTTTATCTGTGATCACACCACGAGAAGTAGAAACGATGGCAATACCTAGACCATTCAAAACGCGTGGCATTTCTTCGGCACTGCTATACTTTCTGAGTCCTGGACGTGAAGCACGTTGCAATTTAGTGATGGCTGGAACACGCGTAGATGTGTTGTATTTCAAGGCGATTTTGATAATGCCTTGTTTGTTGTCATCCTCAAATCTGTAAGTGAGGATATACCCTTGATCAAATAGCATTTGAGTCATGGCGCGCTTGATATTCGAGCCATGGATATCTACGGTCTTCAAGCCTGCTGCACTCGCATTTCTGATGCGGGTGAGGAAATCTGCTATTGGATCTGTATTCATTTCTTTTAATTTTTCTTAATTACCAACTTGCTTTCTTAACTCCGGGGATTTTACCAGCCAAAGCCATCTCGCGGAAAGTAACCCTTGAGATACCAAATTGACGCATATAACCTCTCGGACGACCAGTCAAGCCACAACGGTTGTGTTTTCTGATTTTAGCGGAGTTTGCTGGTAATTTCTGCAATGCCATCATGGCATCCCATTTTTGAGACTGAATTTCTTCAGATGCATCTGTTGACTTCAAAATTTTGGTGAGTTCAGCACGCTTCTTCTCGTAGCGGTTTACTAACCTTTCTCTCTTGCGCTCACGCGCTTTCATTGATTCTTTAGCCATTTCTTTTTATTTTTTAATAAATGGGAAACCAAATGCATCCAACACTGCTTTTGCCTATTTGTCGCTGTTGGCTGATGTAACGAAGGTGATGTCCATTCCAAGGATACGATTTACTTTATCGATATCAATTTCTGGGAAAATGATATGCTCTTTGATACCGAGGTTGAAGTTACCGCGACCGTCGAATCCTTTGGGGTTGATCCCGCGGAAGTCACGCGTTCTTGGCAACGCAACGGCAAGTAAACGATCGAGGAAATCGTACATGCGGTCACCGCGTAGGGTTACTTTTGTACCGATTGGCATCCCTTTACGCAACTTAAAGTTGGAGATATCCTTCTTAGAAATGGTGGTAATTGCTTTTTGACCAGCGATACGAGACAGATCAGCTGCTGCACTGTCGATCAATTTCTTGTCGGCAACGGCATCACCCATACCTTGGCTGAGTACAATTTTTTCTAACTTAGGAACGCTCATTACAGACTTGTAATTGAAACGCTCTTGAAGCGTTTGCTTGATTTCGTTCCTGTACTTTTCTTTTAATCTTGGCGTGTAACTCATTACT
>JBJTNX010000011.1:0-5006 GCA_046074325.1 Sphingomonadales bacterium | reverse complement strand
GAATGCCTGGCATCCAAAAGATATGCCCCCAGTAGTTTTTGTTACCTGAGAAAACAGTAACCAATAGCGTACAGAAAGCCAAAAATAGGGTTATGGTGATGTTTCCCGTAAGGTTAGCGCCGCCTGGAATAATTGGAATTAAACCCAACATGTTGTTGATCCAAATGAAAAAGAAAATAGTCAATAAATACGGAACGTATTTGTGGTATTTGTGGTGATCGATGTTTGCTTTGGCGATGTCGTCGCGAACCATAACAATGATGGGTTCAAAAAATTTAGCAAGGCCTTTTGGAGCCACCGCACCGTTTTTACGGTAGTAACGAGCAACCGAAAGCATAATGATTAAAATGAGGAAAGAACCAAAAAGTAGTGAAGCAACATTTTTGGTAATGGATAAATCTGTTGGTGTGGCATTGTGCGGATGCTCGCCGTGAAATTTTAAATTGTATACAGCTTGGCCATTTGAAGTGCCGATTTTGTCTAATTTGTAAATTTCTTCGTGGTAAAGGGCGTATCCTTTGGCCGGGCCAACGCCTTCCAAGTAGGTGTATGTAACGCTGTCTTTTCCTGGAACTTCGATTTCTTTTCCGTGGTAGAAGTATTTAGAACTAAAAACTTTGAAACCGTTGTCGTGTAGGATGATAGGAAGATAAATACTGGTTCCGCCGTGTTCTGGCCCTGCGATGTGCCACTCATGCGCATCTTTGATGTGGTGCATGATCATTTCACCAACATTGAAGTTCTCTTCTTCTGCAGCGTTCGCAAGAGGTTGATAAACAAGGAATGACAGAGCGAAAACGATGATTTGCAAAAGTGAAGAAAACTTACCAGCCTGCTGCATTAGAATGTGTTTTTGCGTGTTTGCGAAAAAATTTTTGCAAAGGTAGTTAAACTTTCTAAAGAAACAATTTAATTTTTGAACAATTCAGGACCGAGTTTTGCGCAATTTCTTGTATAGTTTGATGCCCAACATCAGAAGTACACCGACTGCAAAAAAACCGATCGTACCTTTCATCCAGTTGAGTTGTCCTTTGAGAACGACAATAAAAACAATACTCACTAAAAACAAGGTAGCCACTTCGTTCCAAATGCGCAGCTGATTGGAAGACCAATTCAAAACCCCTGCCTCACATTGACGTAACATCCGTTGTGAATAAAAATGGTACAAAATCAAAAGAAAAACGAATCCTAGTTTGAGGTGCATCCATGGTGCGTATAACAAGTAACTGGGGTTCAGCGTCATCATCCAAATACCAAATACAACGGTCAGAATCATGGCTGGAGTGGTGATGATCCACCATAATCGTTGCATCATGATAACGAACTGTGGCTGTAGAATCGCTTGTTCGTTTTGGGTTTTATCGGCAGCTTCCCTGAAATAAATAAACAGTCGGACCATGTAAAAAAGTCCTGCAAACCAACTCACCATGAAAATGAGGTGTAGCGCTTTGATATAATCGTAGGTGGTATTAACCATGTCACAAATTTAATCGAAAGCGCTCGAATCCTGTTATATTTGTGTGAAAAGCTTCGCTATGCACCTTCGAATACTTTTTTTATGCTGCCTCGCCATAAAAACTGGCCTTTTTGCGCAAGTAGAGTTATTGTCGTTGGAGGGCACCTATCAAGAAAAAAATTTGTTAGTGAATAATCCACCGATGGCCGATGGTTTTGGTTTTTGCATCAGTAAGGTATTAGTCAATGGTGAAATTTTACCAGCTGTGATCCAAACTTCGCATTTTGAAATCGATTTTACACTCTTTCATCTTAAAAAAGGTGCTGAAGTATTTGTGGTCCTTGAACATGCGCCAGGTTGCGAGCCTCGATTTTTAAATCCGGTTATTCTCTTGCCAAATAGTACTTTTGATTGCAGTTCAATTACCGCTCAAAAAGATGGTTTAGTAAAGTGGACCACTACCAACGAACAAGCCGTACTGGATTTTAGTATAGAGCAATTCAAATGGGGCCGGTGGGTCGAAGTCGGGCAAGTCAAAGGGAAAGGCACAAAAGGACCCAATAATTACCAATTTCAGCTGACGCCACATTCTGGAAAGAACACGGTTAGAGTCAGCCAAACAGACAGTTCTGGCAAACCCAGAGTGTCAAAAAGTACGAGCTTTAATTCACAAGTAGCTGCAGTTACCTTTAGTCCGACCAAAGTTCATTCGACCATTACTTTCAAATCGAAAGGTCAGGTGATTAAAACCAAGTACGAAATCTACGATGCCTATGGCAACCTATTGAAAACCGGCTACAGCAGCAGTGTTGACTGCCGCAATATTGTCAATGGCGTCTATTTTATCAATTACGATAACAAAACCGAAAAATTCATCAAAACCGACGAATAAATGAAGCGTATAGAACACCTCGGCATTGCCGTCAACGACCTCTCGACTGCCATTCCACTATATGAAGCGCTACTCAACACCAAATGCTACAAACAAGAAGAAGTGGTTTCTGAGGGCGTTAAAACCGCATTTTTTCAGGTAGGTGAATCAAAAATTGAATTACTAGAGGCCAATAAGCCAAGTTCCGCTATTGCCAAATTTTTGGAGAAAAACGGCCCTGGATTTCATCATGTGGCATTTGAGGTGGACGATATTGAGGCCGAATTAGTGCGCTTGCAAAAAGCAGGATTTGTACTAATCCATGAAGTCCCTAAAGATGGAGCCGACAACAAAAGAATTGCCTTTCTGCATCCGAAATCAAGCGGGGGGTTACTCGTGGAGTTGTGTCAGGAGAAAAGCGCGTAAAAAGACGCGGCATCTTTGTAGTAAAATGTTTGTAAACCAGCCGCTTTGGCCCCTTCAATATGTTGTGGGCTATCATCAATGAATAAAACCTCTTTGGGCTCGAATCCCATTTGCTCGCAAACCCAAATAAACGTTTCAGGAGAGGGCTTCCGTTTACCAATTTGGTGCGACAGAAAAATGGTTCGAAAATAGGAAGCCATATCTTTTTGGCTAACGCGCTTCCAAGCTTTTTCTACAGGAACCCAATGCAATTCATTTGTATTGCTCAACATGAACAAAGGCAGCGTCTGAGATAAACGATCTAAAAGTGCTATTTTTTCTATAGGAAACGTACCGATCATGGCATTCCAAGCGGCAACAACCTCATTAGGCGTTGTACCTGGAGCTGTATACGGCAACAACAAATTGATAAAATGCTGCGGTGAAATTTGGCCACACTCAAAGCGGTCAAAAAGTTCATTTTGTGCAAATTGGGTGTAACGATTCTTAAAGTCATCAACACCCAGTTTTTCGAATGCTTTCTCGGTTGCTTGATAGTCAATGTCAATCAACACCCCGCCAAGATCCAGGAGCAAGGCCTTGCAATTAATTCTCATGTGGTAAAATTAAAGTAAATAAGGCTATTTGAACCCATTCTAAATTAGCCGAAATGACAATTCAATGACAATTGTGGCTCAAGCCGGAATTAACTTTGTAACATAAACGCTCCCCTTGTTGCAACAACTTCATATTATTGCATTCACGCACAGGCAACTAGATGTCAACAAAATTGGTTTGTTGCATATTGAAAAGGAAGCGCAAGCCCAACACCTCGCGCAAATCAAAACAGCGCTCGGGCTCAAAGAACTCATGTTCCTGACCACTTGTAACCGAGTAGAACTCACTTTTGTTAACGAACAAGACCTCGACACGCCCTTTTTAACCAAACTGCTTCAAACGCTCTACCCTAAATTGGTACCGATACAACTAGAGGAATTCGCTCGAAAAGCAGAGGTCTACACCGGAAGTGCTGCCGTTCAGCACGCGCTATCGGTCGCGTCATCTATCGACTCCATGATCATCGGTGAAAGAGAAATCATTACCCAAGTGCGTTTGGCCTACGAATATTGTCATACCCTTGGCTTAACCGGAGACCTCCTGCGTTTACTCATGAAAAAAGTCATTGAGACCGCCAAACAGGTTTATACAGAAACCAGCATTGCCACCAAACCTGTGTCTGTTGTTTCTTTGGCTTATCAATACCTCAAGCAACTGCACATCCCACTAGATGCCAGAATATTAATCATCGGGGCTGGTGTTACCAACACCACAATGGCTCGCTTTCTCAAAAAACACGGCTTTAAAAATTTCGAAGTATTCAACCGTTCCATTGAAAACGCTGAAAAATTAGCCACCGAGATTCGCGGAAATGCCCATGCTTTAAACAATTTAAAAAACTACTCAAATGGCTTCGATGTGCTTATCACCTGTACTGCAGCCGAAGGCACCATCATTGACGCGCCACTTTACACCCATTTACTCAACGGTGAAACCCAAGAGAAAATTGTCATTGACCTCGCCATTCCTCAGGACCTCGACGCGCAAATCCTAAGTCAATACGCTGTAAAATACCTTTCCATCGAATATTTACAGCGCATTTCCAACGAAAACGTAAAAGAGCGTTCCAAAGAACTCCAGCAAGTAGAAGAAATTATTGCAAATGCCCGCTACGAATTTCAGCATTTACTCCGCGAACGCAAAGTGGAGCTCGCCATGAGAGAAGTTCCGGCGCAAGTCAAAGAATTGCGCGCTACTGCTTATGCAGAAATTTTCAAAGAAGAACTCGAAACCCTCGATCCGCAGGCAAAAGAAGTATTGGATAAGGTCGTGAGTTACTTAGAGAAAAAATACATTAGCGGCCCCATGAAACTAGCCAAAGAAATCATTCTCAATCATGCCGACTAAACCGCTCATTCGCATTGGCACAAGAGGCAGCGACCTCGCACTTTGGCAAGCGCATTTTGTGAAAGCCCAACTCGAGGCCCTCAACTGCGAAGTCGTTATCCAAATTATAGTTACCCAAGGAGACCGCATCCAAGACCTCAGCTTTGACAAATTAGAAGGCAAAGGGTTTTTCACCAAAGAAATTGAAGCCGCCAAGTCAATTTCATTATTGAGCAAGGCGGCTTCAATTTCTTTGGTGAAAAACCCTTTGCCTTCTAATTTGTCAAAGCTGAGGTCTTGGATGCGGTCTCCTTGGGTAACTATAATTTG
>JBJTNX010000010.1:0-29413 GCA_046074325.1 Sphingomonadales bacterium | reverse complement strand
TGTTACCATTTCGCCGACAAAATGAATATCCTTCCAGAATAATGACGTTTTGTTTGCAAAAAATGGAGACCCAAAACGGGGAGCCAATAGACTACTTTTTACTGAATCAGAACGAGCCAATAAGGCTCAATGATTTGATCGGAAAACCAATTTCGTTTTCCTTTACCGGTCACATTTTTTGCAGCAACTGTCAAAAAAAAACAAACAAATCTTTTGGCGAAGGATTTTGCTTTTCTTGCTTTTCAAGCGCAGCTGCCGCGAGCCCTTGCATTTTACGCCCAGAGCTTTGTCAGGCTCACCTTGGCCTCGGCAGAGATCCTGTATATGAACAGAAAAACCACAACCAACCGCATCTCGTTTACTTGGCCCAAACCGATCAACTCAAAGTGGGCATTACGCGTAAAACCCAAATGCCAACGCGCTGGATAGACCAAGGTGCTGCAGCGGCAATTGTACTTGCCGAGGTGCCAAATCGGTATTTATCTGGTATACTGGAGGTAGCGCTTAAAGATCAGTTTAGCGATAAAACCAACTGGCAACAAATGCTCAAAAATAGCCCCTACCATGGCCCTGATTTAACAGAAATCAAATGGGAACTCGAGCAATCGCTCCCGGCAGACCTCAGCCAATACTGGACTGACGACGAAGAACCTTGGCACTTTAATTACCCCGTCCTGAACTATCCGACTCAGGTGAAATCCATATCTTTGGACAAAACACCAAATGTAAGTGGGGTATTAACAGGAATTCGCGGCCAATATTTAATGTTTGAAAGTGGCTCCGTTATCAATATCCGCAGACACACAGGCTATCAAATCATATGGGAAGTTTAATGCGGCATTTTCTTGATCTATTTTACCCGCTCTTCAGGCGGTTATTTGACAAACAGACCTTTTATTATGCGGCCTGCGGCGGTATGAATTTAGTCTCGAGCTGGGTGTTTTTCTTTTTATGCTATCAATATTTATTTGAAAAGCGCATTTTCAACATCACTATTGCTGGTCAAATTTATGTAGTTTCTGCCTATACACTAAGCTCAGCACTTTGCTTTGTCATCGCTTTCATATTGGGTTTTTTGCTCAATAAATATGTTGTTTTTACAGATAGCAAACTCATGGGTCGCGTGCAGCTTTTCCGCTATGCAGTGAGTTCAGGATTCTCTTGGCTTGGAAATTACCTTTTACTAAAAATCCTGATTGAGTACCTGCAATTCTACCCGTCTATTGCCAACGTTTGTGCAAGTTTAGCTGTGGTTTTCTTGTCGTATTTATTGCAGCGCAATTATACGTTCAAAAAAGAAGCGCACTAATTACAAACAATGGTGTCGAACCAAGGTGAATAAGCTACCCAAATACCCAGTGCTCCTCCTTGAAGGTTGGTAGGAATATTGGTTGGCACCGCAAATGGACTACTTCCGGAATACATCTGATTGTATTTTTTCTCGAAGTAATTGTACTCTTTGAGACCCAGTTTGGAAGACTTCACAACAATGGTATCGCCAAGTTTATAATAACCTCTGTAGGCCTCATCGGCATTCGGATCCTGGAAACTCATCGGATTTTCATAACCAAATTCAAAGGTGAGGCCATTGAAAAACTTATCGTTGGTATACGGATTGAAAGTCTTTGAAAACTGTGCGTCTTGAAGGTATTTCACCTCCCAGAGATAGGCATCAGCGCTCGCTGCCGGATCGGATAAAATAGCCCATGAAAAGCCACGATCAGTAAAATTTCCTTCTGGCTTCCAATAAACAGAATCCAACGGTACAGGTTGCTGAATTTTAGAACTTGCGCTATACTGTTTGCCCTGATGTAAAATTTCAAGGGTGTAGGTTTTACCAACCTCTCCTACCATGTTCATCGAGACGTATGCACACAAGTGTAGGTTTACCAATACCTCGGCTGGAATGCCAAAGATGGCTGCGGCGATGTCTTCTAATCCGGGCGGTAAGTCATCAGTGCAAATTTTGGTGAGGGTGTCGGTTTGGGTTCCATTAGAGAGCAGCACGACTGCGTCGTCGACAAAACTATTTAAGTAAGACTCGTAGTTTGTGCTCGAATACACATTATTACTCCTCGAGAGCAAAACAATGGCCGGCTGACCTGTCTCGATTCTGCCATCTACGACAAGTTGTTCCTTGTAACCAGGAATATCAATTTGAACCTCTTTGGTACAGCTCCAAAGTGCGCCAAGAAGCAGAAAACAAAAGCTATATTTTAAAATTCGAAATTCCATGTGACACTCGGTATTATAGGAAATAAAGAAACTTGTTTGACACTTAAAGAGAAATTACCACTCATGAAATCGCCGTCGTTGTCGACGTAAAGAAAGAATGGATTGAGGCGGTTATACACATTGTAAACAGAGAAAGACCAATTGCTGCGGTACGCTTTTTTGATTTGGATGTCTTGCCCAGTAGCTGGATCCGTTTTTGTTTTGTATTGTTTGCCGTAGCGCGTAGCACTGAGGTCTAAGCGGTGGTAAGGCGCCATTCTGGTCGAGTTACGTGGACCGTACTGAAATAGTAAATTCTGATCTTGAACATACCAACTAGCCGGAAGCGTTAAGGTATTACCCGTGGCATATATAAAACTTGCACCAAAAGTCCAGGTGTCATTGAGTTTGTAAGTACCAACAAGCGTGAGGTCATGGCGTCGGTCGTATTTTGCTGGATAAATATTTCCTTCATTGATGTCCGGAAACCGGCGCTCTGTTTTGGCCCAAGTATAGCCGATCCAGCCTGTGAATGCACCTTCGGTTTTTTTGAGGAAAAACTCAGCACCATAAGCCCAGCCATCGCCATAAACCAATAAGTTGTCTGTGTTGTCATTCACGTTATCACCGGGTAAAGCACCTTCTTTGAACTCAATAAGGTTTTTCATGCCTTTGTAGTAAAGTTCGACAGAAGCTTCGTAGCGATCTTGTGCAAAGTTTTTAAAATAGCCTATGGAAGTCTGAAAACCGCGTTCTGGCTTTGCTTGATCTGTTGTAGGAAACCAGATATCAGTGGGTAAAGAAACAGCACTTAACGTAACGAGATGCACATATTGATAATTATAGGCGTAGCCTGCTTTAATCGAACTGTTATCAGGCAGTAGATATCGAAAAGACAAGCGCGGTTCTAAGCCATGATAAAAGGCAATGACATCATTGGGATTATAATGTACAACGCTATCTGGTGTTGAAATACCGTCGCCTTTGATATAGCGATCAAATGGACCTACATGCGTAAAAGTACTGTAGCGCAGACCTGCATTGACGCGTAATTTGTCATTGAGATCGAATTCGTCAAGTGCATAGAGCGCAGTTTCGTGCGAATACAAATGTTGGGCCGCGCCTGTGTTAAAGGTAATGGTATCATCCTGAGCAGAAAGACTCGTTGGGGTGAAATCATGGAAAATGTAGGCTGCCCCCCATTTGATGCGGTGCTGAGGATTCGGAAAATAAGAGAAGTCGACTTTGGCGGTGTAGTCTCGGATACCTGAACTGAGTGCTACCCTGAATTCATCTTGGGAAGAAATAAATTGGAAATTATAATCGGAATAAGACAGGGTGGTATTGAGAAAAAGCTTGCTGTTAAAAAGGTGATTCCAGCGCAGGGAGGCGATACCGTTACCCCAAGGCATTTCGACTTTGAAACCGCCTTCATTGTCTTTGAAAGAAAAGATGTCTTTGCCGTAGTAGGCACTCAAATAAATGCGGTCTTTGTCTGTAATTTTGTAGTTGAGTTTGGCATTGAGGTCATAAAAGAAATAGCCCGAACCTGCGAACGGAGAGGTATCGGGAATAGCTGCTTTCATGATCAGATCGATGTACGTTCGGCGGGCCGATACAATAAAAGACCCACGGTCTTTTTTAAGTGGACCTTCTACTGTTAAACGAGATGAAATAGCACCTATTCCACCCTTGACTTTTACTTTTTTGAGATTGCCTTCGTTCATGTTGACCTCCAAAACAGAAGAAAGCCGCCCGCCGTAGTTGGCTGGCATACCCCCTTTGATGAGGTTTACGCTATTAATGGCGTCGGCGTTAAACACTGAAAAGAAACCAAATAAATGCGCGGCATTGTACACTACACCTTCGTCGAGTAGTACTAAATTTTGGTCAGGACCGCCCCCGCGCACATAAAAACCTTGTCCGCCTTCAGACACCGAAGACACACCGGGTAGTAATTGCAAGGTTTTAACGACATCGACCTCTCCCATAAAAGCAGGTAAAGTTTTGACCTGATCCATTTTAAGCTCCATTTGACCAAGCTTAGCCGATGTGACATTCTCAGATCTTTTACCCGTCACCCTCACCTCTTTGGTTTCTTGAATGGCCATCTCTAGCTCCAAATTGACAGTTTGATTGACTTGCAGCACAATGGCTTTTTCCACAGATAGAAAGCCATCACATCGGTACTCGATTTGGTAAGTTCCGAGCGGTAGCGTCAAACTGTAAAAGCCGTAATTATTGACAACTGTACCGGATTTTAGCTCTTTGACAAACACACGTGCGGTACCAAGTGCTTCACCGCTTCGGGCATCGGTGATGTATCCGCTAATAGTTGCTTTTTTTTGAGCCAAAGTAAAGCCGCACACGGATAAAAAAATAAGGGAAATAATGAATTTCATAGGAGATCTTGACATTTGGACGAAAGCGCGTTGCAAAGGTAACTGCTCTCTAACAATAAATAGCACTAAAAGGTTGTGTATTACCACTCATTCTGTACGATGTTTGTAAATTTGAAACATGACAAGCACTTGTTTTTATTGGCAACACCCTATTCATGGGCCACTTATTGGTGTCGGACAAACACAAGTGCTTCAATTTCAAAATGATTTTGATTCAATATCAGTTCAAGCATTTATCGATGCTAACAAGGGTAATTATATTTTTGGATACCTCTCTTTCGAGCTTAAAAACCATTTTGAAAAGCTCTGCTCTGAAAATCCAGATGAACTTCAATTTCCTGAACTGCATTTATGGGTTCCAGAAAGCATCTACACGCTGAATGCCGAGTTGTCGCACTTTTGGGGTCAAAAAAAAGCCGAAAACAAAACCTTTGCAGCACATTTTTCAGCACAAATGCAAAATCACCAAACAGGCATCTCTGCTGAATTTAAACCCAGGACCTCAAAAGAAGCTTATTTCCAGCATTTCAACGCGCTTAAAAACGCTTTGCAGCGTGGAGATATCTATGAAGTAAATTATTGTCAAGAGCTGTACGTAGCAGATTACCAACTGACCAATCCATATGGATTGTTTGGCAGACTCAACGCCCGCACCAAGGCCCCACACGCCGCTTTTATAGAGACCGATACGCATTTTGTTTTGTGCGCAAGTCCCGAACGCTTTATTCAAAAAATTGGCAACCAACTGCGCTCAGAACCGATCAAAGGAACAGCGGCTAGAAATGTCAATCCTGAAAAAGATGCGCACAATGCCAAACAACTTCAAAACAACCCCAAAGAGCGCGCCGAAAACATCATGATAGTCGATTTAGTGCGCAATGATTTATCTCGTATTGCTCAAAAAAACAGTGTTCAGGTGGATGAACTTTGTCAAATTTACAGCTTCGAGACCGTGCATCAAATGATATCTAAAATCCACTGTACGCTCAGGCCAGAGGTTGATTTTCTAGAGATCTTAAAGAGCTTGTTCCCCATGGGCAGTATGACCGGCGCACCAAAAATCGCGGCACTTGAACACATTGAGGCCAACGAAGATTTCAAAAGAGGTTTGTACTCAGGAAGCATTGGCCTGATTGAACCCAACGGCGATTTCGATTTTAATGTGGTTATTCGCAGCCTATTATACAACCGTCAAAAACAATATTTGTCTTTGGCAGTGGGCAGCGCACTCACTATTGGCGCAAATCCCGAAGACGAATACAATGAATGTCTCTTAAAAGCCGACAAACTCATTAATGGACTCGACTGAGCAACCGATCGTTTCCGAAACGCTTGCAGCACTTCGGTCTTTTTTTGAGCAGCACGCTGCTCCCAAGTATCTTATTGCGGTAAGTGGTGGCAGAGACTCGATGTTGCTCTGTGACTTGCTTTTGCTTTTGAAACTCCCAATCGAACTCATGCACGTCAACTACGGGTTGCGCGGCAACGAAAGCGATCAAGACCAAAAGCTCATTGCGCAATATTGCCAAAAGCATGCACTGAAATTACATTGTTTAAAGAGTGAGCTAGCCCAACAACTTCTTGTGAAAAAGGCCAATTTGCAAGCTGAGGCAAGGGCGGTTCGTTATGGTTTTTTTAAGGAAATCCAGGCCAATAATCCGGAAAGTTTGATCTGTATTGCACAGCATCTAGATGACCAAATTGAAACATTTTGGCTGCAGCTCGCCAGAGGAGCCGGGCTCAAAGGCCTCGCTGGAATGCCTTTTGCAAAGAACAAGATTTTAAGACCACTACTGAATTTGAAACGGTCAGAAATTACCGCACTCTGTGCCACACTCCAAACCCCTTTTCGAAATGACAGTAGCAACACCAAAACAAAATACCGACGCAATTTATGGCGCCTGCAACTCATTCCGTTCTTAAATGAGCAACTCCCAAACTTGCAGGCAGCCGTTCAACACCTTCAATATTATTTTCAAAAGGAAGTCGAAGACCAAGATCTTCAACTTCAATTGGCCATTGATCATTTTGCAAAAAATAAAAGCGTTACTTTAAAAGAATTGTCTCAATTAACTGCATATCAATATATTGAACTTTTTAAAAGGAATGGGTTTCCAATGCACATTACCAAAAGAATTAGCGAATTATTTAATGCAGAAAACGGCAAGTACTTGCAATGGACTGATCCCATCAATTCAAATTTGAACTACCTGGTTAAAAATGAAAAAAGACTCGATTGGTTCATAAACGAACCTTGTCATTGGGCTTATCAATTAAATCATACATCACCCAACGCTGCGCCAAACAAGTACCTCATTGACCTAGACCTCATCAAAGGCCCAATCCATTTTCGGACTGTTCAGCCCAAAGACAAAATAAAAATAAAAGGACTGGCGGGATCCAAAAGTGTGTATCAGCTACTCAAAGAAGCTGGTGTTCCAGCACCGCTCAGACCTTTACAACAGGTCTGTTGCGACGACCAAAAAGTCCTTGCTGTACCCGGGCACAAAGTCAATTTTGCCGTTGTAGCTAACGCGTTTTCTTCAAATGTTGCGGAACTCACTTTTCAAAAAATCCTTACTTTTGAGAATGACTGAATTACCAAAAGATTTTGTAGCGCGCATCCAACAAGATTCTTTTGTTCCCGATCAGCTGCTTTCATCTTTAAACGATAATGCACCAACTTCGGTTCGGCTTCATCCCAAACGCCGTTCCTCTTTTCAAAACACCTTACCTGTTGCTTGGAATTCAAATGGCATTTACCTTCCAGAACGCCCTTCTTTTACCTACGACCCCCTGTTTCATGCCGGTGCTTATTACCCGCAAGAAGCCGGCTCGATGTACTTAGAGCAAGTATTCAAATCGCTTTCACTTCCGGAAAACCCGGTCGTACTCGACCTGAGTGCCGCGCCCGGTGGAAAAAGCACACTTCTAGCAAGTTTACTAGATCACAAAGGCCTTCTGCTTGCCAATGAAATCAATCGATCAAGGGCTTATATTCTGAGTGAAAACCTCAGCAAATGGGGTTATGCAAACACCTTTGTTTGCAACCACAAACCAAATGAACTACATGCGCTAGATGGCCAAATTGACGTTTTGGTGGTAGATGCGCCTTGTTCGGGCGAAGGCATGTTCAGAAAAGACCACAATGCCCGCAACGAATGGAGCTTGCAGAACGCTGCTATTTGCGCTACGCGTCAAACCGCCATCTTACAAGAAGTTTGGCCCTTGCTCAAAGAAGGTGGTTACCTCGTCTACTCCACTTGCACCTTTAATCCTGAAGAAAATGAGGCGCAATTGACACCTTTCCTTTCAGAACAATTAGCACATAGGCAAGAACTTCCCTTTTTTGAAGGCTTACAAGCCGACCGCCATGGTCTTGGCTATTACTTTTTTCCAAATCAAGTCCAAAGTGAAGGCTTTTATATTGCTGCATTAAAGAAAACCGAGCATACCAACAGCAAAGGTAAAAGGCCGAAAATGCAGCTTACCCAAGGGGTACCGAATGAACTGAGCGCTTTGCTTTCTGCACAGCCTGCACTTTCCTTCTGGCAAGAAGAGGACAACCTATTTGCGAGCACACCCTTTGCGCTTGAAATTTATCCGCTGATTCAAAAATTAAAATTTCTCAAAAAAGGTCTGCATGTAGCCATCCAGCATAAAAAAACGTGGACCCCAGCCTATGACATGGTTTACAGTTTGGCTTTGCAATGGGACTTGCCGCACAAAGAGGTAGACTACAATACAGCATTGCAAATATTAAATGGGCAAAGTCAGCAATGGGAAGCACCGGCCGGATTTTATTTTGTCACGTATCAACATCAAAAAATAGCCCTCATCAAACAAATAGGCCAACGCTTTAATAACTTACACCCAAATGAATGGCGCATTCGACATTTACCTAAATAGCATCAACAAAAATGGAACTGCAAGCAGCCTACCAAAAACTATACGCGTACACCTCTAAGCGTGTGGCGCTCTCCGAAAATGACTTTGAGCTGATCAAAACAAAATACCACTTGCGCAAAGTCAATAAAAAAGATTTCTTTCTCAAGGAAGGTTCTAAGCACTTTCATCAAGGTTTTGTAGTTAGCGGAACGCTGCGGGTTTTTTATACCGATGCCAAAGCCAACGAACACGTTTTGTATTTTGCATTTGCCGATTGGTGGGTTGGTGATTTATCTGCATTTCATTTTGATGAAGCAGCCACACTCAATGTGCAAGCGCTGGAAGACAGCTACATCCTCGAGATTGCCAAAGAAGACCTCGAAGAATTATTTGAGCGTGTTCCGGCCTTAGAACGTCTTTTTCGCATTATGGCACAACGCACTTTAGCCGTTTTACAAAAACGGTTTTTTATGACCGTTTCAGCTCATGCCGAGGAACGCTACAAGGAATTACTTCAAAGACACCCAGGCATTGAGCAAATTGTTGCGCAACACCAAATTGCATCGTACCTCGGTATTTTACCCGAGAGCCTTAGCAGAATGAAAAAAAAGCTAGTATATTCGCCACACAATAAATAAATCATGAAACAGTTTAAACGTATTACACTCGCCCTTTTCTTATTTGTAGGGCTTTTCGTGCGTGCCGATGAAGGCATGTGGTTCTTGATGTTTATCGATCGCCTCAATCACCGCGACATGCAAAAAATGGGGCTCCAGCTCACTGCTGAAGAAATCTACAGCATCAATAACTCATCACTAAAAGACGCCGTTGTTCAGTTCAATGGAGGTTGTACCGCAGAGCTCATCTCTAAAGACGGCTTGCTTTTGACCAACCACCATTGTGGTTACGATGCAATTGCCGAACTTTCTACACCAGAACACGACTACCTCACCAACGGCTTTTGGGCCGCAGACCGCAGTCAAGAACTCAAGCCAAAATCATTGTATGTTCGCTTTTTTGTCCGCATGGACGACTGCACCAAGCGCATCATGGCTAAAGTCTCTGACAACATGACCGAAGCCGAGCGCGAAAAGGTCATTAAGGACGAAATCGCACTCATTGAAAAAGAAAATAGCGAAGGCGGCAAATACGTTGTTTCGGTACGTTCTTTCTTCCAAGGAAATGAATTCTATTACTTTGTTTACCAAGATTACAAAGATGTGCGCTTGGTGGGCACCCCTCCAAACAGCATTGGTAAATTTGGAGGAGACACCGACAACTGGGAGTGGCCTCGTCACACTGGTGATTTCTCGATGTTCCGCGTGTATGCCGATGCCAACGGCAATCCAGCAGATTACAGCACCACCAATGTTCCCTTGCATCCAAAGCACCACCTTCCGATCAACCTAAATGGGGTCAAAGAAGGAGATTTCGCCATGATTATGGGCTACCCTGGCCGTACCAATCGTTGGTTGCCTGCTGGCGGTATTGACCAAAATGTAAAATATGCTTACCCTGCATGGGTAGAGGCCTCTAAAACCGCCATGGACGCCATGAAATTCTACATGGACAAAGATGCGAATGTGCGTTTGAACTACGCCTCAAAGTATGCCCGAACGGCCAACTACTGGAAAAACCGTCAAGGCATGATCGACGCGCTCACCAAATTCCAAACTGCTGCGTCAAAAGCGAAAAACGAAGCTAAATTTGATGCCTGGGCCAATAAACCCGAGAACAAAGCCAAATATGGCGATGTCGTAAGTACCATCAATAAATATTACGCTGCCACCAACGACAAAGCACGTCATGACAACTACTTGTCTATCCTGTTCAGAAATTCAGAATATGCAGCCATTTCTCGTGGATTGGGCGCCCAACTAATGGCTTATGCCAAGGCAGACCAAAACAAAAGAGCGGCCATGAAAGCAGATCTTACGGCTGCGATCAACGAATTTTTCGAAACGACCTACGGCCCTGCCGAAATGGACATCCTGATCAACGGACTCAACTTATATGCTGCCAAAGCAAATTTTGAATTGGCCAACGGCGTTTCGGCCATGTATGCCGACGGTTCGGTAGCCAACGAAATCAGAGCCATGTTTGCGATGTCTATTCTCGTATCCAAAAATGGAATGCTCGCCTTCTTAGAAGCACCAAGCGAAGGCCAATTGACCAACGATCCGCTCTATAAATTATCTTCAGATATTTTGGCGCAACTCATGAAGCGCACAGATGAGCTAACCAAACTTACCGACGACTACAACCGTGCATATCGTTTGTTGGTTGCAGGCCTCAGAGAATCTGGCCTCAGCACAATTCTTTATCCAGATGCCAACAGTACCTTGCGTTTGACTTACGGTAAAGTCAGTGCGCTTCCTGCCGACAAACGCAACGATGCCAAAATCAATAACTACACCACGCTTCAAGGCACCATCAATAAATACAAACCAAACGACGAAGAATTTGATTTGCCACAACGCCTTATCGAGCTCAACAACAAAAAAGACTTCGGTCGTTATGCCGACAAAGCGGGCTACATGCCAGTAAATTTCCTGACCAACAACGACATCACAGGAGGAAACTCTGGCTCTCCGGTATTAAACGGAAAAGGTGAACTCATTGGATTGGCATTTGATGGCAACATCGAGGCCATGGCTGGAGATGTTATTTTTGATCAAAAACTTCAAAAAACGATCAACGTTGACATCCGTTACGTGTTGTTCATCATCGACAAATACGCTGGTGCAAAACACATTGTTGACGAAATGACAATTGTTGAATAAAACATTGCAAGTTGGTGCTTCCAACTAACTTGTAAGGAAAAGGCCTCTTCGGAGGCCTTTTTTTATTTCTTTTAAACCGAAGGATTTGGCTTAACTTTGCTAACAAAAAAGAATATATGGGCTTTTTTCAACTGATCAGTGGAAAAGAAATCTTAACAGCTACAATGGTCTTGTTTGCCGTTATTGACATCATCGGAAGTATTCCGATCATCATCAATTTGCGTCAAAAAGTAGGTCACATTGAGTCTGAAAAAGCGAGTATAGTTGCGCTTGTTATTATGGTGGTTTTCTTGTTCATCGGTGATCAAATTCTTGGCCTCATCGGCATCGATGTGTATTCATTTGCCGTAGCCGGCTCCATATTGATCTTCTTTATTGCCATCGAAATGATTTTAGGCATTACACTTTACAAAGATGAAGAACCCGAAACAGCCTCGATTGTGCCAATTGCCTTTCCATTGATTGCCGGAGCTGGAACCATGACAACCCTGATGTCCATGCGCGCTGCTTACGCAGATATCAATATCATCATTGCCATTATCATCAATGTGGGTTTGGTATACATTGTACTTAAACTCTCTGGCAAAATTGGTGCTTGGCTTGGAAAAGGTGGCATCGGAATTATTCGCAAGGTATTCGGTATCATTTTAATGGCCATTGCCGTCAAGTTATTTACTGGCAATATCCAACACTTGTTTTAACCCAAATAAGTTCGGTAAACGCGCTCAAAATCTTTGAATTCCAGTTTTTGATCGTGCTGACAAGTGCCAATTTGACTTAATAAACAAATACGAACCTCGTTTTCCTGATTTTTTTTGTCTTGTTGCATGAATTCCCAAATCGCATTTATATCTCGAGGAATTTGCAACGTGAAGTGTTTTTTTATCACTTGCTCAATCGACAAAAATTCATTTTTACTCAAACCAGAGAGCAGCATAGAAAGGTGGCTTTCTAATAACATACCAATAGCAACTGCATGCCCATGCGAAACGGGCGTATCGGAATGCAGATAATAGGATTCAAGCGCATGACCAATTGTGTGGCCAAAATTCAAGACTTTGCGCAAGCCATTTTCCAGTGGATCTGCAACAACAATGGTTTGTTTGATTTGAACACCTCTTTGAATGGTCGGTTGGTCTAGTTCCGATTGAATATCTTGTAAAAGCGCTAATTTCAACCAAAGATCGGGGTCGGAAATTAAAGCATGTTTGAGTAATTCGGCATAACCATTTTTCCATTCTGCATAAGGAAGCGTACTTAAAAAACGCAAGTCAATAAAAGTAGCCTTCGGCTGCGCAAAGGTGCCAATTTGGTTTTTGTAACCGGCAAAATCGATACCGGTTTTAGCGCCGATTGAGGCATCAACAATAGCCAATAAACTGGTTGGGATATTGATGAATGCGATACCGCGTTTAAAAATTGAGGCCGCAAATCCGCCGAGGTCGCTTACCATTCCTCCGCCAAGATTAATCAAGAGGTCATGACGGCCAAAACCGGCCTCTGTGAGGGTTTCCCAGACTTGGGTACAGATTTCCAAAACTTTGCTTTGCTCTCCGGCAGGCAACACAATTACTTCGGCATTTGCCAAGGCTTCAAAACTGGTCAATAAGAATTCGAGGCAATATTCATGGGTGTTTTCATCGACGAGCACCGCCTTTTTGGATTGACTAAAAGTGTGTAAAAGCGCGTCGAACTTAGACGCTTCTAACGGCCCCCATTCTACGGAAAAAGCATGTTCGGAAAAAGAAACCGTGTTCATGACTCAAATTTACGAAAAGCGCTTAATTTTGAGGCATGATTTCCTTCGACAACACAGAAATAGCCTTTCGTTCCAAGAGTAAACAAGATTTGCAACGTGCCTATTTATTATTTAAAATCATCGGCGCACCAATCATTGTCAAAATTGGCAAAACACTCACACCTCTTGCCCTTAAATTACACCTGCCAATAAAGGGACTGATTAAAAAAACAATCTTTAAACAATTTTGTGGCGGCGAAACCATCGAAGAATGTGATCAAACAATAGCACGTTTAAGTGCGTATGGAATTGGGACCATTCTCGATTACTCAGTAGAAGGGAAAACGGAAGAAGCCGATTTTGAGCAAACCACCCAAATTATTATTCAAACCATTGAAAAATCGGCAACCGACAAAGCCATTCCGTTTGCCGTATTTAAAATTACAGGCATTGCACAGCATCATTTAATAGAACTTGAATCTAGCCGGATACGCGCCAATCGCAAAGGCGTTGAATTCCGTGAACTGAGCAGCCATGAAAAAAAGGGGATTGCAGCCATTGTTGAGCGCATTGACCGCATTTGCGCCGCTGCCGCCAAGCACCAAACCCGCTTATTTATCGATGCCGAAGAAACCTGGATTCAGACCGCTATTGACCAATGGACCTTTGAAATGATGCTCAAGTACAACCAAGAAGCATGCATTGTTTACAATACCGTACAAATGTACAGACATGATCGCTTGGCCTTCTTACACAGCGAATTTGAACGAGCGAAAACCGCAAACATCCATTACGGTGTAAAGTTGGTGCGCGGCGCCTACATGGAAAAGGAACGGGCGCGGGCACTTTCTATGGGTTATCCTTCACCCATTCAACCAGACAAAGCGAGCACAGACAAAGACTACGATTTAGGATTGGCTTTCTTAGTGGAAAACCAAGCGATTTTCTCGGTTTGTGCCGGAACACACAACGAGAACAGCTCCTTAATTCTCACTGAGTTGTTACAGAAAGCAGGCGTTGAACCGGCCAATCCGAAATTCTATTTTGCCCAACTTTTGGGTATGTCAGATCATATTTCTTATAACCTCTCGGATGCGGGCTATCAGGTGGCCAAATATGTACCGTTCGGGCCTGTAAATGAAGTATTGCCGTATTTGTTGCGCAGGGCCGATGAAAATACATCTGTAGCTGGGCAAACCAGCCGAGAATTAGCCCTCATTATCAAGGAAAGAACGCGCCGCAAACAAGCTAAAAGCTAACTCTTTGCACTAAAACTACTCTTTGAGTAAGGGAAACACTTGGTTATCGACTGTAACCAAATAAATTCCTTTTGACCAATTCTCCACACGAAGCAATTCATCGGGAACAAGCTCACCAGACCAAATCATTTGACCAATTTGGTTTGTTACTACCACCTTTTTGGGCATGCCTCCCTCCCACTTGAAGGCAAAATGCGTTACTGCCGGATTTGGGAAAACCTGTACATGACTACCTTCAAAAGCGGGTGTCAAGCCAACGAGTTGCTGGGTGGTAAAAACCGTATCGGTTTGCACATAGGCCGAACCATCACCATTCACTTTGAGTACAAAGATATTGCTGCCACCATTCAATTGATTTTGGCCATCTACAATAACTGAATTCATGCCAACCGCAATAAAACCGCCATCTAAAGTTGGACGAATATTGCCAATGTAGTCATTGCCTTCATTTAGGATCGTGCTCGATGGCCAGCCTGTGATCCAGTATCCGTAGAAGGCATCGCCGTATCCAAAATAGAGATCGTATGGGTCTTGGAAGGTATTGCTGTTGAGAACCTGAACGCCAAGAATGGTGAGGTCTTGTTGCGGCAAATAGGCCAGCTGCTGAATGATATCGGTATAGCCTGTGGCTTCAACCGGAGCTACTTGTGTCAAAACAACACCATTTTGATCCACCGAGCCACTGAATTTATCGTAATCTCCATCGGATTTGAGGCGATAGCCCGAAAATTGCAACCCATATAAATTCTTGGTCAGATCCAATACCGCGAATTCTCCACTCAGATGCCCCAAGGTATCGAACCATAAAATTTGACCGTTGTCGTGAAGCAAAAGGACAAAGCCTTTTGTATCACTCGAATCAGCAACATACCATTCTCCGCCAACTGCATAGGTGGTGTCGCTCATTCGTACAATACTGTTGGCGCGGTCTGTACCAGCAGTACCGATAGTCTTGGTCCAAAGCGTATCGCCATTTTTATCGAGACGCATAAACAAAAGATCGGCCGCAGATCCTAAAGTTGCTTGGCGCTCTCCTACCAAAACAAAACCGGTATCAATCGTTTGAGTGCCGTCGTGGATGCGTTCCCAAGCAGCATGCGGGTAGGTTTTGATCCATTGTTGGTTGCCCGATAGATCTGTAAAAATAAGCATAGGATCAAAGTTTCCGGCGCTCCAAGAATTAGACATTCCAGCAAGATAATAACCAAGCCCTGGACGATAAAAAATCCTTTTAACCTCCTCGGTTTCTTGAGCGCCGTAAGCCTGGCTCCAAACATAGTTTCCAAGCGAGTCGAGTTTCATCAAAAAACCCTGTGCGTTTTCTTCCCAGCTACCGCTACTACCCGCCACTAAATAAGTGGTGTCTGGCAAGGCCAACACATCTTCCCCTTTGTCAAAACCAGTTCCTGAGTATAGTTTGTAAAAGCGCGTTTGAGCGTCAAATTGCAGCGAAACGCTTAAAAATAAAAGGACAATTAGAAATCGCATCGGTACTGTATGTAAAGTGAAGCGCCATTTTGCATGATGATATTATCAGAACGCAAAGCAAGTTGACTGCGCTTGAAATGAAAGGCAGAGTATGCCTGAGCACGTAAACCGCCGAAACCGCCGTAAGCCATTCCAACGCCAGTGTGCCACACTTTTGAAAGGCGTACATGCGCACCCGCATAAATAAGCGGCGTATAGGTTTGACGCAAGATGAATTGGGCTCCATAGTAAGCTTGTAGGCGAACCGTAGACTCCCAATCTATGCGTTTAGCCAAAATAACAGTAGTCGGCAAAAATACCCAGTTTGAGGTGGTGCTGCGTTGATAACCAAGTGTATCCAAGAATTTACCGGCGAGGTCATTTAAATTGGTTTGTTGCCATTCTGCCAAACTAAAACCTTGGTATTGAAGTGCGCCATTTAAAGCATAGGTTGGCATATTGGAAAGACGAGCTACTCCAAAATTCTGAATGAGTAATTGGAATTGTTGTTCTTGATCTTCTTCTTGTATCGAACCAAAACGGTAATCGAGATCTATCGCAAAGCCAAATCCGCCTTTGGCATTCGACATTTGAGCAGACCCTTCTAGTGCGAGGTTGATCTGGGCACTCGAAGGATCTTGAAACCATATGCCATCTTCCAACGAAGCACCAATATGGTTATGAACCGATACAAAATGAACCAAAAGAGCGGACTGTGTCAAAGAATTAACTACTCCAAATCCTATTTTTGAAAAAGAGATGGACTCGGCTCTTAAATTTCCCAAATTGAGGGTATCTCCGAGATAAGGCAAGCCACCCTGAAATACCAATCCAAAAGCGTCTTTTGAAAAATGTAGACCACTGTATTGCTGTATACCAGCACCAAAGGCCCAATGATAACTTGAGGCTGTTTTCTTGGTGTCTTTTGATAATGCCCACGCGCTTTTCCATACGGCATTAGACCCCATTTGCAAGCCAAATGAATTGCGCGCACCAAGTTTGGCCAAAGATTTTGCGATGGTACTGGAATCTATAGCACCTCCATAGAAGAATGCGTCTGGAATTTGACGACGAAGACCCGTGCTGTTATAGTTTCCGAAAGCATCCAATTCAAAAGACTGCTGCGCAACTAAAACTTGGGTTTGCAAAAGCACGAATAACAACAGGCGTTTCATGGTTAAGGCTTGATTTGGGTTTGAAGTTGGATCTTCATTTGTAGTGCCAAAAATGCATTGGCCTGAACACTTTGTGCACTTGGTACACCTGTATTAGGATCTGTTGTGGCAAACGTTGCACTCACCAATACTTGGTTGAGGTCTTGTAGATCGGCAACCACCTCGGGCGGAAGTACAATTTTTATTTTGCTTTTTTTCTTTTGTAGGCCATCTAGAGGATCAACTTGGCCAAGCAAGGCAGAGGCCAATTGTGCGTCGGCCACTACTGTGTGCCAGATTTGACCATCTTTCATGAAATAAATGATAAGGTCACAAGCCAAAGGAAAAGCATTTGTGGCGTCTAAAATGAGCGTTGCGGCACTCACATGAGACTTATTTAAATCTTGAGCCAAGTCGATGGCAAAGGTGTCTTGTAAGGTAAGGCCATCTGCGGTTAGAGAAAGTGGCATTTGGGCAGCTACCTTGACTTTTAAGCGGCTGTGCGCAAAAGCTTCGTCGTGACCAGCGCTGGTGTTCCCCCATGGATTGGGTTGGATCTGATAGCTTATCTGTTGCTGTGCACCAAGGTGTTCGAGGTAATTTTTAATATTTGAATTGTTTTGGTCAAAATGCAAATTCAAACTTGAGGGCTGCAAGGTATTCCAACTACCAACAGCAGGAGAAATAAACATACTTGGTCCAATGCTTGGGGCTGATAAAGCGATGGTTTGCCCCTGACTATTGGTGGCGCTCAGTTGTTCAATTTGAGCGCGCAGGGCCATTTTGAAACCGTTCTCAATGGTGAGGTCCATTTGGAGATCTGGGAGCGTTAAATTGCCGGCGGAAATGAGGTCCAGATAAGGCAACGTAAATTGTTCGATACCTGAAATGATGGCTGAGCCAAAATAACCTTTAGCGTAATCGAAGCGCAGGTTTTTAAAGGCAGCTTCGAATTTAAATACTTGATTATTGTAAATAGAAACCGTGGCGCCGTTTGGATCTGTTTTGAGGGTGAGTTTTGACTGAAGTTTATTAAATTCCAATCCTTGTGTTCCACTGAGGTCGATATCGTAACCACTTAGGTCTATAGTTTCGGTAGAAACGGTGGGGTTTTGCACCGTTCCGGCTGCAACAGTATAGTTTTGAACAAAAACCTGACCATTGGAACTCACTCCGGGAAGTTCAATTTGATAAAGCACAGCCGTATTGAGCGGATTATACACTTTGAGCTGAATTTGCCCACTCTGAACACGTACTTTTTTGAGTTGGATATCGGCGAGTTCGAGATCATGTGTTTTGACGCTATTGACAAACATGAAGCCAGGCGAAACGTTATTGACCGTAAAATTAGATTGATAGGTCTGAACGATACTTGTGTCTGGAATTTGAATGAGGTCAGAGAGCCCTAAATTGAGGATATTTCTAGTGAGGTCGACATCGATTTGACCATTATTGATGGTAAGCGTAGAATCGTTGTATAGATTTTTTAAGCTGAGTGTATCATGCAATACAGGAAGCAGCCAATCTGACTGCCAACGCGTGGCTTCTTTTTTACAAGAGGCCATCGCGACAACAAGAATAATTGGAAGTAGCAAACGCATTTTACACTTTTTCTATAATTGCGGCATAGCCCTGCCCTACACCAATACACATGGTGACCAATGCAAAGCGCTTGTTACTGCGTTTGAGTTCTCTTGCGGCTGTTAAAAGCAAACGGGCGCCCGACATACCGAGCGGATGCCCCAAAGAGATGGCGCCACCATTAGGGTTGATGCGCGGATCGCGGTCATCTAAGCCGAGGGCGCGTGTGCAAGCCAAAACTTGCGCAGCAAACGCTTCGTTGATTTCGATGAGGTCGATGTCGGCTAAAGTGAGACCGGCACGTTCTAAAGCTTTTTGGCTTGCCGGCACCGGGCCAATGCCCATAATACGGGGTTCTACCCCAGCAACAGCTGCCGAAACAATTTTGGCCATGGGGTTTAGGCCGTGATCTTGAACGCCAGTGGCGTTTGCCAACAGCAACGCTGCTGCGCCGTCGTTGAGCCCTGAGGCATTGCCTGCGGTAACGCTTCCCTCTTTTTTGAAGGCTGGCTTGAGTTTGGCTAATGTTTCTATCGTTGTATTGGCTCTAGAGAATTCATCTTTCTCAAAACGAAGGGCTTCTCCCCTTTTTTGAGGGATTTCTATGGGCAGAATTTCTCCTTGATAGAAACCTGCCGCCTGAGCAGCAGCTGTTTTCTGCTGGCTCCAAGCTGCAAAAGCATCTTGGTCGGCTCTGGATATTTGGTACTTTTCAGCTAAATTTTCGGCAGTCATGCCCATGCTGTCTACGCCGTATAATGCCTCCATTTGTGGGTTGATGAAGCGCCAGCCAAAACTGGAATCGAACATTTGCGCATCCCGACCAAAGGCACTAGAAGTTTTGGAAATAACCCAAGGGCCGCGTGTCATGTGCTCGACGCCACCAGCCACATACACATTGCCTTCGCCTAGGCGCAAAGCGCGCGTGGCGTTAATGGCTGCAGCAAGACCTGAAGCACAAAGCCTGTTGACCGTTTCACCAGGAACCGTTTGCGGGTAACCGGCAAGAAGTGAAGCCATTCGGGCTACATTGCGGTTGTCTTCGCCGGCCTGGTTGGCACAGCCCAACAAAACATCTTCTATACAATTTGGGTCTAGACTTGGGTTGCGTTGCAATAAACCTGCGAGGACTTTTGCAGCGAGGTCGTCTGCACGCAAGGCAGCTAAACTCCCGCCAAAATTGCCAATTGCACTGCGGATTCCATCAATTAAAAATACTTCTTGGGACATGAATTTGTTTTTCTAATCAAAGATAAAATAAAATGTGCCGTCGACAAGAATTCGGCAATTTTAGTTAAGTTCGCTGTCATGGAAAATACGGACTGTCCGATCTGCCAAAGTGCAGTAACCAAGTCAATTTACAAAGACACCCTGCTACAATGCACCGCTTGCAAGCACGGCTGGGCAAATATGCAATTGGATCATGCCTTTTTACAGGCACTTTATGCGGAAAATTACTTCAAAGGCGAAGAATACGCCGATTATTTGGCAGACAAAGACATCCTTCAACTCAATTTTAAAAAGCGAATCAACACGATTTCCAAACAATTACCAACGATAAACAGCGCGCTTGAAATCGGTTGTGCGTATGGTTTTTTTTACCAAACGCTCCAAGAAAAATTCCCTCATGCAGCTTATATCGGCTACGATATCTCGGCCGACGCTATTTCCTATGCCAAGCAGCATTTTGGTCCTTATTTTTCAGCCGATAACTTTTTAGATAGTGCAGCTGCACAACAACACGATGCCATTTTCATGTGGGATGTCATCGAACACCTCTCGGATCCAGCTGCTTTTTTAGCCAAAGCACACAGCGTTTGCAAACCAGGCGGTATGCTATACCTGACTACCGGAGATTTTGGCGCATTACTTTCTCGACTTCAAGGAAAAAAATGGCGCATGATTCACCCGCCAACGCATTTACATTATTTTACAAAAAGAAGTATTCAAAAATTATTGCGCGCCAATGGTTTTGAAACAGTTTTTATCAAATACCCGCCAGTTTACAGGTCCTTGGGCCTCATCTATTTTGCCTTATTTATACTGAATAAAAAGCCAACGCGCTTTCACCAATGGATCTACCGACACATCCCGAGGGGAGCAGCGATTCCAATAAATACGTTTGATATTTTCTTTGTCGGGGCTAAAAAAATCAGCAACTAATGTATCAGTCTATCAGCTCACAAGATCTCCAATACTTCGAAGACCTTTTGGGAACGCGTTGCAAAAGCGACCTGCCCACCAGAGAAGCCTACAATCACGACCACACCGAAGACCTGCACTTTACCCCTCATGTCGTGCTGTTCCCTGAAAACACCCAAGAGGTTTCAGCAATTTTGCGTTACTGCAACGGCAAAAACATTCCGGTGACGCCAGCAGGTGCAAGAACAGGGCTCAGCGGCGGCTGTTTACCTATTTATGGCGGCGTTTTGCTGAGTAGTGAAAAACTCAACCGCATTATTAAAATCGATGAGAAAAATGCACAAGTCACCACAGAACCAGGCGTAATAACAGAAGTCCTGCAAAATGCTGTTAAAGAAAAAGGCTTGTTTTACCCACCAGACCCAGCGAGCAAAGGTTCGTGTTTTATTGGCGGCAACATTGCCGAGAATTCCGGAGGTCCCAAAGCGGTAAAATATGGCGTCACCAAAGATTACGTGCTCAATTTAGAAATCGTTTTGGCCGACGGCACTGTTATGTGGACCGGCGCAAACGTGCTAAAAAATGCAACGGGTTACAATCTGACACAGCTTGTGGTGGGCTCAGAAGGTACACTGGCATTTGTGACCAAGATTGTTCTTAAACTCATCCCGCATCCAACGCACACCCTCTTGATGTTGGTTCCCTTTTTTGATGCCTCACTTGCCTGCGAGGCGGTTGCAGCAATTTTCAATGCGGGTATTACGCCGAGCGGCATGGAATTCATGGAACACAACGCCCTAAAATGGTCTCAGGCTTTTTCATGTGATTTCAGTATCGAAGTGAAAGATAACCACGCAGCGCATTTACTCATCGAGGTGGATGGTTTTGACCCCGAACAGCTCATGAAAGAATGTGAGGCTATCTTGGCCGTACTTGAAGACTTCCAAACGGATGAAATTCTTTTTGCCGAATCGGAAGCACAAAAAAATACCTTATGGAGCCTCAGACGCAAAGTTGGCGAAGCCGTAAAAGCACAATCTGTTTACAAAGAAGAAGACACCGTTGTACCGCGCTACCAACTTCCAAAGTTACTCCAGACGGTAAAGGCTGTGGGTGCCAAATACGGTTTTGAATCTGTTTGTTATGGCCATGCAGGAGATGGCAATCTACACGTCAATATCATCAAAGGCGAACTCAGCGACGCATTTTGGAATGAAGAACTCAGCGTTGCCATTCGCGAAATCTTTGCTGCTGTCGTTGAGATGGGTGGAACAATCTCTGGTGAGCACGGCATTGGCTTGGTACAAAAACCCTACATGGATTTGGCATTTAGCAAAGCAGGACTTGACCTCATGTCTGGCATCAAAAAGGTTTTTGATCCAAACGGCATTTTAAATCCAGGGAAAATTTTCTGATTGGAGACAAATCAGTCTTGCAGCCAATGTAAATTGCGGCTGTACAGAAAAACCCAAAAACCACCATACAAGACACCAAAAATGGTGAGTAGCGTTGGAATGCCGCTCAACGGATAGAAGAAATAGGGTAAAAAGGTAGTACCCAATGTATAAATGATATAAAAGTGAAAACCCAATTTTTTGGCACGATACATCAGGACAATCCCTACGAAACCGACCACCAAAAATAAGAATTGAAGGCTATTATAAGCCTGAAAATTTCGAAACATATTCAGTGTAACACCTTCCATTTGGTCGATGATATAAATGAAATCTTCGGCGTTTGCTTGCTCTAGCTGCGTGCGCATTTTTGCAAAATCTAGCTTCGTGCTTTTGATCATTTGCTGATCGGGAACTACACCGAGCATGCCACTAAGCGAGCCTAAGGAAGCAATTCCGATATTAATGGCTGTTAAAATGACTAAAACCAATAATAAAACGGGTCGTTTAGCTGGCGAAGGATCTATGCTATTTTCTTCAAATAATTGGGAATCAGTCATGTTGGATATATTCTTGAATGAAGGCCACGCTTTTGGCCAAATCTGAGGCAAGCACGCGGTCTGTATCTAAACTCGGGACCTGCACACGGTAGGCTTCATAAAGATTTTCTGACCAAACAGCAGCTTTGAGTGGGCGCCTGAATTCAAGCCCTTGGGCTGCATGCATTAATTCAATGGCGAGAATTTTTTGACAGTTATCTAATACCCGGTACAATTTTGTTGCCGCGTTGGCACCCATACTGACGTGATCTTCTTGGCCATTACTGCTATCGATTGTATCAACAGAAGCTGGCGTGCAAAGTTGTTTGTTTTGGCTAACAATTGACGCACAGGTGTAATGACTGATCATGAGGCCAGAATTGAGCCCTGGATTCTGCACCAAAAATGCAGGTAAGCCACGCGTTCCAGAAATCAGTTTGTAGGTACGGCGTTCCGAGATACTGCCCATTTCGGCGATGGCAATTGCCAAAAAGTCGAGAATAAGCGCTAATGGTTGCCCGTGGAAATTACCTGCTGAAACCACTTGGTCGTCGTCTGGGAAAACAGTGGGGTTGTCTGTTACGGCATTGAGTTCTCTGGTCACAATTTGGGCGGCATGGTCTAGTGTATCTAAAGTGGCGCCATGCACCTGAGGAATGCAGCGAAAAGAATAAGGATCTTGCACGTGGGCTTTGGCTTGAGCCATGATTTCACTGCCTTCTAATTGGGCCCTAAACCAAGCCGCTACGCGTATTTGCCCTACCTGATTGCGGATTTCATTGACATTGGCCAAAAAAGGCTCGGTGCGTGCGTCGTAGGCTTCCATAGATAGTGCGGCTACCTGATTAAAACCGTCAAACAAACGGTAAGATAAATCGAGCGCAAAGGTTGCATATGCAGACATGAATTGGGTGCCATTGAGCAAGGCCAATCCTTCTTTGGATTGAAGTACAATTGGTTCTAAATTAAATCTTTTATTTAATTCAGTGCCGCTAATCTTTTGATTATCAATATAAACCTCACCTTCTCCAAGTAGTGGTAGGCACAAATGCGCCAACGGTGCTAAGTCGCCAGAAGCACCCAAACTACCCTGCTGATATACCACCGGGTAAATGTGGTTGTTGTAAAAAAACAAAAGTCTTTCTACTGTCTGGAGTTGTACACCCGAAGCGCCTTTTGACAAACCTAAAATTTTCAGTAAGAGCATGCGGCGCACGATTTCTTGCGGCACCTCCTCGCCCATTCCACAGGCATGAGAACAAACTAAGTTGCGTTGCAACTGTTCGAGGTCTTGACGACTCACTGCGGTATCGCAAAGCGAACCAAACCCTGTATTGACCCCGTAAATTAGCTGTGTAGATTGCGCCACCTTTTGATCGAGGTAAGCCCTGCAGGCATTGATTTGCGTTTTGAGCGCTTCGGATAATTCGAGCGGTTCTTTTGCTTGCAATAAGTTTTCGAAGTCTTCTAGACTGAGGTAGTCTGAACTGAGCGCTATCGGCATTTGGTGTTGAATTAGGAACGCACAAATTGTGCAAAATCTTTAGCAAAGTAAGTCAGGATGCCATCTGCACCTGCTCTGCGCATACTGAGCAGCATCTCTGAAACGGCGCGTTGGTAGTCTAGCCAACCGTTTTGAGCGGCCGCGTAAACCATAGCACACTCACCGCTGACGTTGTATGCGGTAATTGGTAATGGGAAATTATCCTTGAGCAAGGTAATGACATCCAAATAACATAAGGCGGGCTTGACCATCAGCATGTCGGCACCTTCTTCAAAATCGAGTTGCGCCTCTAGCAGAGCCTCTCTTTTGTTCGCAGGATTCATTTGATAGGTCTTTTTATCGCCCATTTTGGGAGCGGAATTGAGCGCATCGCGGAAAGGCCCATAAAAAGCGCTTGCGTATTTTGCCGTGTATGACATGATAGACACATCGGTAAAGCCTTCTTGATCAAGTGCTTGCCTCAGATAACCCACGCGGCCGTCCATCATGTCTGAAGGGCCAATGATGTCCGCACCCGCTTGGGCTTGCGCCAAAGTCATTTTGGCCAATATGGGAAGCGTTTCGTCGTTGAGAATTTGTCCGTCTCGAACCAAACCGTCGTGGCCGTCAGAGGAATACGGGTCCATGGCGACGTCGGTCATGATAACTGCTTCTGGAAACCTTTGCTTGATCTGGTGAATCGCGTTGAGGTAGAAATTATCGGTGGCATAGCTGTAGCTTGCCATTTGATCTTTGAGCGCTTCATCTACCGCCGGAAAGATATCGAAAGTTGCGATACCTAAATTCAGACAAGCTTCGATTTCTGACAAGAGTAAATCCAAAGACCAGCGGTAATTGTTGGGCAAAGAGGCCACCTCTTCTTTGATGCCTTTACCGTCCTTTAAAAAAAGCGGGTAAATCAGGTGCTGTGTGCCTAAATGCGTCTCTTCGACCATTTGGCGAATGGCGCTGCTTTTGCGATTGCGACGTGGGCGAATGGTGTTCATCTTACATGAGCATTCCTCCACAAACATGGAGCGTTTGACCTGTAATATAGGCCGATAAATCAGATGCGAGGAATACCGTTGCATTTGCGACATCTTCTGGCTGCCCACCGCGTTTGAGCGGAATGCTGTTGCGCCAAGATGCCACCACCTCTTGATCCAAGACTTCTGTCATTTCGGTTTCGATGAAACCAGGTGCAATGGCGTTGCAACGGATATTGCGAGAGCCAAGTTCTGCGGCTATTGATTTGGTAAATCCGATAAGGCCTGCTTTTGAAGCTGCGTAATTCGACTGCCCGGCATTGCCTTTAACACCCACAACAGAACTCATGTTGATAATGGAGCCCGAACGCGCCTTGAGCATTGGTTTTTGAACCGCTTTGGTCAAATTAAATGCCGATTTTAGGTTGGTATTGATGACTTCGTCCCATTGTTCTTCGGTCATGCGCATCAAAAGGGTATCGCGGGTAATTCCGGCGTTGTTGACCAAGACGTCAACCGTTCCAAAAGCCGCCACAACATCGTCTACTAATTGCTGTGCTTCGTCAAATTTTGAAGCATCTGAACGAAAACCCTTAGCTGTACCGCCATTTGCGGTGAGCTCTGCCTCTAGGGCACGTGCTTTTTCTTCTGATGATAAGTACGTAAATGCCACGATAGCACCTTGCTTGACGCACGTTTCTGCGATTGCTTTTCCTATGCCTCTGGAGGCACCTGTAATGAGTACAACTTTGTTGTCGAGTAAGCCCATATGATTTTGAATTTTATTTGCTTTCAAAGATAAGATTTTCTTGCAAAGCAACGCGCGCCGCTTTGCCGATTAAGGTAATTTCAAAAAGCTTTGATTGCTGCGGATGCGCAAATCGGTGCGGCTGATTCCTTTGCGACGAAAAGTAGTGTCGCATAGTGAGCTGGCGTAGTGTGGCGTAACCTCCACCCGGCCCGAGCGAAGCACGGGAAAGACCTCCTCAATTTTGGGGGCGCTACAGTAAGGCGCACTGCGTTTGCGCAAAGCCACGCGAATATCTTGTAAAAGCCCAGGTGAGCCTTCTAAGAACAGCCGATTGATTTGTTTGCCTTGTCTTGTGAATAAATAGTAAACAGTGGTTTTGCGCTGCCCTTCTGCCATTGGACAATCCATTAAGATTTCTTGATCCATACTCAGTACATTATCGGTAGCCCAAAGCACTTTGTATTTAATCTTGATTTTTTGTTGGCCGACACAAAAAACACCAATGGTGTCAAGTTTGATGAGGTGTTGCATCAGCTTACTAAAGGGATGAACACCGAAATTCGGATAGGTCAAGCCTATATTTTCTAAAGTTAAACGTGTAGGGGTATTTTTTACCGGTATTTGATCAGCACTTTTTTCAAGTATGTCGAATTGGCTATTGCGAATGGGATTCTCTCTTCCGCAAGAAAAAAAAATTGTTCCAACCGATAAAATAAAAACAAATCTCAACATCAAACTAGAAGTGTTCCGTACAAATCGTAATGATCTGCATTATTAATTAAAACACGCGAAAAATCACCTAATCTGACATAGCCATCGGCTTTTTTTACCAATACTTCATTGTCTACCTCTGGCGAGTCAAATTCGGAGCGCCCAATAAAGTAGTCGCCTTCTGCACGGTCAAAAAGCACTTTGAATTCCTTGCCCACTTTAAGTTGATTGAGCTCGTAAGAGATGCCACTTTGTAATTCCATAATGAGGTCTGCTCGCTCTTTTTTAAGTTCGGCAGCAACATCATCTGTAAATTGATACGCATGCGTGTTTTCTTCGTGCGAATAAGTAAAAATACCCAGACGGTCAAAACGGGTGCGCTCAACGAAGTCGTACATTTCTTGAAAATCAGCTTCAGTTTCAGAAGGATAACCCGCAATGAGGGTGGTACGCAAGGCTAAGCCCGGAACTTTTGAACGGATTGTCGCAACCAATTCTTCGGTTTTTTCTCTGGTAATGCCGCGACGCATGGCTTGTAATATTTTGGTAGAGCCATGCTGCAAAGGCATGTCGAGGTATTTACAAATATTGTCGCGCTCGGCCATTACCTCCAAAACATCCATCGGGAAACCCGACGGGTAGGCATAATGTAAGCGAATCCAGTCCAAACCTTCGATATCAGACAACTGCTTGAGTAAATCTGAAAGCGCGCGCTTTTTATAAAGATCGAGGCCGTAGTAGGTCAAGTCTTGTGCAATCAGCATGATTTCTTTTACGCCTTTGGCTACCAAGCCTTTGGCCAGAAAAATCAAATCTTCGATGGGTGTGGATTTGTGCCCGCCGCGCATCAGCGGAATGGCACAAAACGAACATGGGCGGTCGCAGCCCTCCGCAATCTTAAAGTAAGCATAATGACTTGGCGTTGTTAAAATGCGTTCGCCAACGAGTTCATGTTTGTAATCGGCTTTGAGCGTTTTAAGCAAACGCGGCAAATCACGGGTGCCAAAATAAGCGTCAACCTCTGGGATTTCTTTTTCGAGCTCGTCGCGGTAGCGCTCAGATAAACAACCCGTTACATATACTTTTTCAACCAAACCTTCTTGTTTGGCTTCAGCGTAACGCAAAATGGTATCGATCGATTCTTGTTTGGCGTTGTCTATGAACCCGCAGGTATTGATGATTACGATTTCGGAGTCGTCTTGCTGGGCTTCGTGCTCGACCTCGAACTGATTGGCCTTGAGCTGTGCCATGAGCACTTCTGAATCAAACGTATTTTTAGAACAGCCAAGTGTAACCACATTGACTTTGTTCTTTTTAAGGGTTTTGGTCTTCATTCGGCTACAAAAATAGGACTCTTTGCGCAAATGGTATTACTTTTGAGGACACTTGTCAAACAACAAGCCATGAAATTACTTTTTATCCTTCCGCTCACCTTCTTAATTACCGCTTGTTTTGTACCCAGATCCAAACGTGCCTCAAATTTAACCATGGCTACTCCTATTGAAATAATAACTTCTGAAATCAATGAGGCGCTTTATAACCAAGAAGCAGCTCCAATCCAAATAGATTCAATTTCCATATCGGAAAACATCTTGATTTTAAAATTTAGTTGTGCTTTTTACCCTGGCCGCTTGAGTTTAGTGGGCAGTCCCATGTTGGCCAAGTCTTTCCCGCCGATCAGAAATTGCAAGTTCGTTGTTCAGGAAAGCTATATCAAGCAAAATAAAGACAATGAAAATCCTTACCATGGCGTGCAATATTTTCAGCTCAACCCATTGTCTCACAAGTTTATCAAAGACGCCCCTACTTACCTACAAATCGAAGGTTGGCCTGAAAAATTACTTTTTATTTATCCCGAATAATGGCAGAAGAACGCATTGATAAAATCTTGCTCGAACGCGGGCTTGTCAGCACAAGGGTACGCGCCGAAGAACTCATTAAAAAGTACGGCGTTAAGGTCAATGGGAAGCTTTTTTCTAAGCCTGGCAAGAAAGTACCGACCGATGCGCAAATTGAATTACTTGCGGAAGAAATTCCTTGGGTTTCTAGAGCTGCATATAAACTCATTGCAGCGCTTGATTTCTGGAAAATAGACGTCAAGGACCAAACTTTTATGGATTTAGGCGCGAGTACTGGCGGATTTACAGAAGTGATGCTCAGCAGGGGTTTAAAGCGCTGCTATTGCGTAGATGTTGGGCAAAAACAGTTGCACGATAAAATTGCCCAAGACGTGCGCGTTGTCAATCTTGAAAAAACACATGCCCGAGACCTCACCGAAAAGTTAGTTCCTGAATTACTCGACGGCTTGGTGGTAGATGTTTCTTTTATTTCTTTAGAAAAAGTACTACCCTTTACCATTCCATTTTTAAAACCAAAAGCAACGGTCGTTTTGTTGGTCAAACCGCAATTTGAATTAGGCCCCGGTGCGCTCAACAAAGCAGGTGTGGTCAAAGACAGCAGCCTCTTTCCAAACCTACTTGAAAACATCAATCAAATGGCCTTGCGCAACCAGCTCGAATGGAAAGGCACCATTGATTCGCCCATCCTAGGCGGCGACGGCAACAAAGAATTTTTGAGCTACTTTGTAAAGATTTAAGCTATTTTTGCGGCATCATGATGGGAATTGAAGAATTAGAACGCGCCTTTTTGGATATTGATTTTCAGGCCAACCGCATTGCCAAACTCAAAGAAGTTGACCCCGATCACTTGCATAAATTCAATCAACGATCCGAAGAAATCCGTCAACAACTCTTACAAATGGGCCTCAGCCCTGATTTACATGAAAGTTTGGCGCAAAAAAGCCCCATTGATGAACAATACCAACCCAAATACAATTGGGCGAAAAAGGTTTTAAATGTTTTGCTGTTTGGTCAACATAAAAAGCGTTACATACCCAAGCAACAAGAGGCTTATTTCAGAAA
>JBJTNX010000009.1:0-10729 GCA_046074325.1 Sphingomonadales bacterium | reverse complement strand
TTTTAACTTTCTTACACAGGAAATTGCCATCGACCTCGGTACGGCAAATACCCTCATTATCTGGAACGACAAAGTAGTTGTCGATGAACCTTCAATTGTAGCCAAAGATATCCAAACGGGTAAAGTGGTCGCTATTGGTAGAAAGGCACAACAAATGCATGGAAAAACCCATAAGCTCATCGAAACCGTTCGTCCGCTCAAAGATGGTGTAATTGCCGACTTTCAAAGCGCTGAGCAAATGATCAAAGGCATGATCAAAATGATCAATCCTGGACGCAGCTTATTCAATCCTACGTTGCGCATGGTTATCTGTATTCCTTCAGGTATTACTGAAGTTGAAAAAAGAGCTGTACAAGATTCTGCAGAACACGCCGGCGCCAAAGAAGTTTACCTCATTCACGAGCCAATGGCTGCTGCAATTGGTATTGGTATTGACGTAGAAGAACCAATGGGCAACATGATCATCGACATAGGTGGTGGAACCTCTGAAATTGCCGTCATTGCCCTTGGTGGTATTGTCTGTGATAAATCCATTCGCATTGCCGGTGACGACTTCACCAACGACATCGAAGAATACATGCGTCGTCAACACAACATTTTAGTTGGAGAGCGCACTGCCGAACAAATCAAAATCGAAGTTGGTGCGGCCTTGCCTGAATTAGAAAACCCACCTGCAGATTTTGCGGTGCGTGGCCGTGACCTCATGACCGGGATTCCAAAAGAAATTATGGTTTCTTATCAAGAAGTAGCGCACGCACTAGACAAAACCATTTCTAAAATTGAAGAGGCCATCTTGAGCGCACTCGAAATGACGCCGCCAGAGCTTTCAGCTGACATTTACAAAACCGGTATCTACCTTGCTGGTGGTGGATCTATGCTTCGCGGTCTAGATAAGCGCATTCAGTCAAAAACCAAACTTCCGGTACACATCGCTGAAGACCCACTAAGAGCGGTTGCGCGTGGTACGAGCATAGCACTCAAGAACATCGATAAATATCCTTTCTTAATGGGCAGATAAATTGCCCTCTATTTCTTGCTTGAATTTTTCCACTAAATCTATATAAGCCTGGCCAGTTGCTGGTCCGCTAAAACCTGTATGAATAGCAATGATTTTTCCTTGCTGATCAACGAGTAAGGTGGTCGGAAAACTCATGATGCCATTGAGCATCGGAAAGCGGGCTGAGGCCGCATCTTTACTCGAGGTGCCTGCCAAATAAACAGGATAATCTACTGCCATCGCTTTGATCCAGCTTTTCAAGCGCGCCCTTTGCTTTTTTGCATCGCTCCCTACCTCAAAGGCAAGCGCCATTACTTGTAAGCCTTTTGCGCCGTAATCCTCTTGTAATTGCAATAGCATTTGGGTCTCGTCCAAGCAGTTTGGACACCACGTTCCCATGATTTGAATCAAAGTGAGTTGTTTTTCTGAAGCCAAATCAATAGTCGTTTTTCTGCCATTCATTTTGATGAGGTCTTTCAAAAGAACAGGCTCATCGCGCTTTATTAAATAGGTAAGGCTACTTTCGTCGCGCAATTGAACGGTTTCATCTTTTATCGCTTTAAACGGGGAGCTTGACTTACCGCCACTATAAAAAACACCAGACATTTCATTACTGCCAATTAAATCCGACTCCACGACAAAAGCCCAATAACCGGTATACGTCTGTAAGTGTAATTTGCCATTAGCCACAAAGCCATGCAAATAACGATAATCGCCGGTCTCACTCAAAAAACTACCCGTAACAAAACCATTAGCGTCCTGTTCAAATACACCAACCAACACCTCTTCGTTTGCTGCGCCAGGGTGAAAAGTCACGCGCCATTTTCCACCAATATCAAAATTCTTATTACCTGCTATTAAATATTCGCTAATTCCAGCATAAAGATGAATTGGATAACGAACCGGTACTTTTTTATTGTAGTTAACCCACCAACCGCGCGCATCAGAAAAACCTTCATTAAAAGCAATTCGCCACTCGGCGTCTTGTGCAGGGAATTGGTAAATAATGGTGTCGCCCATCCGTTTTTTTACGGATAACTGATAAACTTCCTTGCCATTGTATATGGTGATAGGCGCTTTCGGGTCTTTGCTCGGGAGGCCAGCAGAAACTTGCATTTGTAACCGATCATTGAGTTGTATCTCGACAATATATGGGAAGTTTTGAGCGTTTTGAGCGTAGTTCAAAAGCGGTAACAAAAACAATATAAAAATGAGGTAGCGCATATTTATTCGAAAGGGGTTTAATTACGAAATTAAAAGAAATAAACTATCTTGCTTTACGCATGCAACTTTTTAAAATCAATTTACGTCAAGGCTGAGGAGTAATGGATGAACAAGAACTCATACTAGGTTGTATTGCTGCTCGTCCAAAAGCTCAAAAAGCGTTGTTTGACATCTATGCCCCAAAACTCTATGTTGTGTGTTTGCGCTACATGAAAGACCAAATGCGTGCCCAAGACACCCTTCAAGATACTTTTGTCAAGATTTTTGCACATATCAGCAATTATAAATCCGAAGGTGCTTTTGAAGGTTGGCTCAAAAAAATCGCTGTCAATACTTGCCTAGACCAATTAAGAAAAGACAAAAAACTACTTGCTGATGTCTCTGTAGACGACGTCAGCCACAAACTTGCAAGCGAGAGCTACAGCGCCGAGAAACTCATGGCCGATGACCTCCTCAAATTGGTTCAGGCCTTGCCTGATGGTTACCGCACTGTTTTTAATTTATTTGCGATCGAAGGTTATTCTCATCAGGAAATCGCAACACAACTTGGTATATCGGAAAGCACCTCCAAAACACAATACCTCAGAGCCCGGGCATATTTGAAAGACCGCATAGAAAACATTGATTAAATGACCAACAAAGACCAAATAAAAGATCTTTTTTCACAAGGGCTCCAAGACCATCAAGTCTCGGTTGACCCGGCTTTGTGGTCTTCTCTTTCGTCTTCTTTAGGGGCCAGCGCGGCTAAAACAGGACTAAGTATTTTGTCTAAAACACTTATTGGTGTTGCAGCAAGTTCAATTGCCGTTGTATCCATTTATCTTGCTGTTCAAACCCCTTCATCTTCAAAACCAGATAAAAAGACGTTTCAACAAAAAACACCTGCGCCCAAAAACGAACGCATCGACGGCATCGTCATTAAGCCTGCAATATCTTTGCCGTCAACGCCTACCACCATAGACGCTGCACAAAATATTCCTGTCCCTCAACCAATAAATACCGATCAACCGGCTACAAATAACGTTTCAACCCAAATTCCAGAATCCGTATTAGGACAATTACAAGACATTCTTCCCGCTAATAGCCCAAGTTTCCAAATTTCTGGATATCCTAGGCCTTCAGCACAAGTATCCCAAGGGCCTACAAGTCCGAATCCGCAAAGCGCGTCATTGCCTGCTTTGCAACCTGCGCAGCATTCGCAACGCATTTCGCTTCCCAACGTCTTTACCCCCAACGGTGACGGGCAAAATGAACATTTTCAAATCGATTGGCAGCAAGCCGAAGTGCTCGATTTCAGCATTGTAGTACTCGATGCCAAGAACAATGTTGTTTACAGAAATGACAATCCTCATTTCCAATGGGATGGAACTGACCTCGGTGGTGAAAAAACAGCAAGGGGTACCTATATTTATTTTGTGACTGCTATACTCAATGGTCAAAAGTGGCAGCAATCAAGTAGCCTACAAATCCAATACTAAATTATTTGTGTAATTTGGTGCATGCATCTCATCTACTGCATTACCAACGGCAACAAAAAAATTACTGCACAGAACCAGGTCCTCTTAGCAGCACTACAACAATTTTTCGGAAATCATTTCCATATCATTGATAGCAAAGACCCAGAAGAAGCGCAAACTTTTATTCATGCCTTAACACCCGAATGTACACACTTACTCGGGGTTGGTGGAGACGGCACCTTCAATGTACTTGTAAATGGTGTATGCAGCCATCCTGACCAGCAATTCAATCCTATTCTCGGCATCATTCCTAATGGAACCGGCAATGATTTTTTTCGGTCTGCGGGTTTCCAAAAAGACGTAAGATTCATTGAATTAATTCAGAACCAGCAATTTGACTTTTTTGATGTAGGGCTCATAGAAACAGCCACTGAAACAAGGTATTTTGCGAATATTGCAGATATCGGATTTGGCGGTGCCGTTGTTTTAGAATTACAATATTTTCGCAAAAAATTTGGTCCCAACTTCTCATACGGATTGGCTATCATTAAGACTTTTCTGAATTACAAGAGGCCTAAAGTCTCCATCACTTGCAAACATTTTAATTACAATGGCGAGCTGCTGCTAGCTGCTTTTTGTAATGGCAGTATTTTCGGTGATGGCCTGTATATTCATCCGGGAGCTAAAATCAATGATGGTGAGCTCAAATTAACACTTTTGGGTAAGGTTTCTTTATTGGACTATCTTAAAAATGTGCTCAAAGTGAAACGCGGTAAAAAAATCAAACATCCCGAAGCACATTATTTATCAATAGCTTTTCCGATTACATTAGCGTGCGACGAACTGCTACATGCCGAAACAGATGGAGAGTATATTGGTGGTTCTTCATTTAAAATAGACTTAGTGCCAAATAGGTTGAAATTATTACCGACCAGGAAGCCCTAGTTTGTTTATCTTTGAGAAGATGAAAAGAAGCATCATCATTACAGCTGGCGGAATCGGAACGCGCATGGGCGAAACCTTGCCAAAACAGTTTTTACTGTTAAAACAAAGGCCCGTTCTCATTCACACGCTTGAGGCCTTTTATGCTTTCGACCCTGATGCACAATTGATTATTACCCTTCCTCATGAATGGCAGTCTTATTGGCATGAACTCCTTGATAAATACAATATCGAGATTGCTCACCAACTCGTTGATGGCGGAAAAGAGCGTTTTCATTCCATTCAAAACGCACTTCAGATTTGTGATGGAAAGCAAATTGGTATTCACGATGGTGTGAGGCCTCTCGTGAGCCAAGCCACCATCAAGCGCTGTTTTGATGGGCTTGATTTTGCCAAAGCGGTGGTGCCTGTTCTCAAACTAAAAGACTCATTGCGAATGGGTTCGCAGGCACAATCAGAAAGTGTGGATCGCGCTGCTTATTTTTTAGTACACACCCCACAATGTTTTGATGCGCAGACACTCAAAGCCGCATATCAACAAGGGTATGATCTAAAATTTACAGATGATGCTAGTGTCGTTGAGGCGCAAAATATCAGACCTTTGCTGGTAGAAAGCAATGAAGAAAATATGAAAATCACAACGCCCATAGATTTAAAAATACTCCACGCTTTGTTTGAAAAATGAACCTCATTGCACCGCCTTCTCTACAACCCGGCGACGCCGTTTACTTGTGTGCGCCTGCCAAAGCCATCGAAGAAACTTATGTCCTAGCCGCTGAAGCCTGGCTGCATTCAATTGGCTTGAAAGCCATACGGAGTCAACACCTCACTGGGCGGTATCATTATTTCTCCGGCAACATTTTGGAGCGTCTAAATGATTTTCAAGAAGGCATCGATCACCCTACGGCCAAAGCCATTTGGAGTGTGCGCGGTGGATACGGTTGCGTACAAATTCTTGATGGGTTGCAATGGGCTGCTTTTTTACAAGCCCCTAAATGGGTCATCGGTTTTTCAGATGTCTGTGTATTACATCATAAAGTTCAAGGCCTTGGTTACCAGAGTATTCACGGCACAATGGCGCTCAATATCGATAAAAATACTGCTGACTCTAAATTGCGCCTTGCTCATATTTTAGCTGGGAATAAAAAGTCCTTTGAATTTGCAGCAGTCTCCTCAAACAAACAAGGAAACGCCTCTGGAAAATTAATCGGTGGTAATTTGAGCATTATTTATAGTCTGCTGGCAACACCGGAACGTTATGATTTCTATGATGCCATATTGTTTATCGAGGATTTAGCCGAACACCTCTATCACATTGATCGCATGCTACATGCACTAAGAAAATGTGGCGCACTCCATCAAATTAAAGGACTAATAGTGGGTGGAATGACGGACCTAGAAGACACCGATGTTCCTTTTGGTCAATCTATCAACGACCTCATCCTTTCTCATTTTCAGTATCAACACATTCCCATATGCTTTGATTTTCCTGCTGGACATATCGACGACAACCATCCGCTTATTTTAGGTGCTCAAATCGAACTCTCAGTGAATGAAAATCAATGCACATTAAACTATCTATAATGGTTCTAAATAATCTTATTTAATGGATTATCTTGGCAACATTTGCTACAATTAAATGTTGTTCAATTAAATTTGCATCACTACAAATGAAAGATTCTTATGAGTAACTCTGCATTCTTTAAATCTTCTATCGGTAAAAAGGTTTTTATGGCCCTTACCGGTCTTTTCCTCTGCACGTTTTTGGTGGGCCATTTACTCGGTAACCTTCAGTTAATCCTGAAGACCGGAGAGGAAGGTCGTCGCGCATTCAATGAATACGCCTATTTTATGGGTCACAACCCGTTTATTAAAATTCTTTCTTACGTCACCTACATTGCTGTATTGATACACGTAATTGACGGAATTGTACTCACCATTCAAAACCGCAAAGCACGTCCAGTACGTTATGCTTACAGCAAACCAGCGGCAAACTCAAGCTCGGCAAGCCGAAGCATGGCCATTTTGGGTACACTTATCTTGGTTTTTCTCGCTACACACATGGCCAATTTCTGGTGGAAGATGAAAGTAAAAGAAGAAGTTCCGTTACACACGTATCAACTTGAAATGGAAAACCCAATGATGGGCAACCAAACTCCAGAAATCTACTACACACACGTTCCTGGTATTCAACCTATTCCCAAAGACAAAAATAATATCGTCGAAAAAGGAACAGATTTATACATCAAAGGCACCAATGTTAAAGTTGCAGAAGGCTACCGAGACCTTCATGGTTTAGTCATGGACTTCTTCAATCCAAGTAAGAACGAAGGTGCTCTTTACGCCGTGCTCTTCTATGTCATTTCAATGGTTGTACTCGCTTACCACCTTTTACATGGTTTCCAAAGTGCTTTCCAGTCTTTAGGCATCAATCACCCTAAATATACCCCATTGATCAAAATGATCGGTACCGGCTTTGCTGTTCTTGTGCCGCTCTTATTTGCAATCATTCCCGTCATTATTTACAACCTCTAGGAATTAGGCTATGTCAACATTAAATTCGCGCATTCCAGAAGGTCCCATTTCAGAAAAGTGGACCAATCACAAGAATCACATGAAATTGGTTGCGCCAAACAACCGACCTAAAATCGATATTATCGTTGTTGGTACAGGTTTAGCTGGTGCATCTGCAGCGGCCTCTCTAGGAGAGATGGGCTACAACGTCAAAGCGTTTTGCTTTCAAGATTCTCCACGCCGAGCACACTCCATTGCTGCTCAGGGTGGAATCAACGCCGCTAAGAACTACCAAAACGATGGCGACTCCATCTACCGCTTGTTTTATGATACCATCAAAGGCGGAGACTACCGCGCACGCGAAGCAAACGTTTATCGTCTTGCCGAAGTTTCAGGCAACATTATTGACCAGTGTGTAGCGCAAGGCGTGCCTTTTGCACGTGAATACGGCGGTCTTCTCGACAACCGTTCCTTCGGTGGAACGCAAGTTCAACGCACTTTTTATGCAGCAGGCCAAACAGGTCAGCAACTTTTATTAGGTGCCTACTCTGCACTTTCTCGTCAAATCGGTTTAGGTCGTGTTAAAATGTACCACCGCCACGAAATGATGGACCTGGTTAAAATAGACGGAAAAGCACGGGGTATCATTGCCCGTAACCTTGTAACAGGAGAACTCGAGCGCCATTCTGCGCATGCCGTTGTTATTGCATCGGGCGGTTACGGAAATGTTTACTTCCTCTCGACCAACGCCATGGGAAGCAATGTTTCTGCGGCTTGGAAAGTACACAAAAAAGGTGCGCATTTTGCCAATCCTTGCTTTGTGCAAATACACCCAACTTGTATTCCCGTTCACGGAACCAACCAATCTAAACTTACGCTTATGTCAGAGTCTCTTAGAAACTCTGGCCGTATTTGGGTTCCAAAGAAAAAAGAAGATGCAGAAGCCATTCGTGAAGGCCGCCTAAAGCCAACTCAAATTGCCGAAGAAGACCGCGATTACTTCTTGGAAAGACGCTACCCAGCTTTTGGAAACTTAGTTCCGCGTGACGTAGCTTCTAGAGCTGCAAAAGAGCGTTGCGACGCAGGCTACGGTATTGAGGCAAACGACACCAACGAAGGCGTTTACCTAGACTTTGCTACTGAAATCCGAAATAAAGGACGTCAATCTGCTTTTGCGCAAGGAGACCACAACCCTACAGAAGAAAAAATCCTTGAGTTGGGTAAAAAATGGATTGAAGAGAAGTACGGCAATCTTTTCCAAATGTATCAAAAGATCACCGACGACAACCCGTACGAAACACCTATGAAAATTTACCCTGCAGTCCACTATACAATGGGCGGCGTTTGGGTCGATTACAATCTACAGAGTTCTATTGAAGGTTGTTTTGTGACTGGTGAGGCAAATTTCTCTGATCATGGAGCCAACCGCTTGGGTGCCTCTGCGCTCATGCAAGGTTTAGCCGATGGTTATTTCGTTTTACCTTACACTATTTCTGATTACCTTGCCAATGACATCCGCACAGGCAAAATAGCAACGGACACCCCTGAATTCGAGCAAGCCGAAGCAGACGTTAAAGCTACTATTGAGCGTTTCCTTCAAAACAAAGGGACCAAATCGGTAGACCACTTCCACAAGCGTTTAGGCTTAATTATGTGGAATAAAGTCGGTATGGCCCGCAACGAAGCTGGCTTGAAGCAAGCGATCGAAGAAATCGGCGCACTTCGCGAAGAATTCTACAGAGACGTTTTTGTGCCTGGTGACGCCAACGAAATGAATCCAGAGCTCGATAAAGCCATGCGTGTGGCCGACTTTATAGAACTTGGTCAGCTAATGGCAGTTGATGCGCTACACCGCCAAGAATCTTGTGGTGGTCACTTCCGTGAAGAATTCCAAGACAGCGAAGGAGAAACGCTCCGCGACGACGAAAACTTCAAATACGTTGCTGCTTGGCAATACCAAGATGGCAATGCACTATCAGCTACTTTGCACAAAGAAGCGTTGAATTACGAATTCATTAAAATTGCGGCACGCAACTATAAATAAGAAGATATGGCTTCAAAATCTATCAATATCACACTCAAAATCTGGAGACAAAAAAATGCCAACGCCAAAGGGGGCATTGAAACATACAGTTTACAAAACGTTTCCACTGATAGTTCCTTTCTTGAAATGCTCGACCAACTTAATGAGCAGCTCATTAACGAACAAAAAGAACCTGTTGCCTTTGATCACGACTGTCGTGAAGGTATTTGTGGAATGTGCTCACTTTATATCAACGGACGCGCACACGGACCAGAAACCGGAACTACAACCTGTCAGCTACACATGCGTAGTTTCAACGATGGCGACACCATTTATGTAGAGCCGTGGAGATCAAGAGCGTTTCCTATCGTGAAGGACCTCGTAGTTGATCGTTCTGCATTTGACAGAATTCAGCAGGCCGGTGGTTTTGTTTCTGTAAATACCTCAGGGCGCACAATGGACGCCAACGCGATTCCAGTTCCAAAGGCCGACGCAGACAAAGCATTTGAAGCTGCAGCTTGTATTGGTTGTGGAGCTTGTGTGGCAACTTGTAAAAACGGATCAGCCATGCTATTCGTAGGTGCAAAAGTATCTCAATATGCATTATTGCCTCAAGGACGTGTAGAAGCCAAAGAACGCGTCTCTAATATGGTTCGTCAAATGGACGAAGAAGGTTTTGGTAACTGTACCAACACTGGCGCTTGTGAAGTCGAGTGCCCTAAAGGAATATCGCTTGAAAATATCGCAAGAATGAACCGTGAATTTTTTAGTGCTACACTTCTATCTGATAAATAAAAATACAGTCGAAGATATAAAAACAAAAAAGGGCGGTCAATGACCGCCCTTTTTTATGCCGTTTAAAACTTATTTAAGTTGTTGGCCTTCTTGCTTATACCAACCGTTATTTTCTTCTATATCAATCGAGACATTAGCTTGGTCACTGAGCTTCTTTTGGGTGCGCATCCAGTAATAAAAACCAAAGAACCCTAATAAAATTAACAAGGTATTAAAGTAATTCTGCACAAATTCAAAAAAGCCAAAAGACCATTGAAATGTGTCACCAATTTTGTATACGAAGTCTGTCCAAGTCATATCTCATTCATTTATATGGCAAATGTACTACAAATTTTATTAAGTATCGTGTATCCTTAAATTTCTCCCATCAAGGCCAGCGTTTCTTTTGCGGCCGCTTGCTCGGCCTCTTTTTTAGAAAACCCTTTGCCCCTACCATAGCTTGTTCTGTTGATTTGAACCTCCATTTCATAGACAGCCTTTCCGTCTACAAATTGTTCATTGACCAATTCAAACGATAAATTAAGCTTTTTGCGTTGGCACCAAATAAATAGCGTTGACTTGAAATCCAGTTCTTCCTCTAAGAGTTTATTCAGGTTTAAATACTTTCGGAGCACCGTATTAATCAATACTTTTTGCGCTGTTTCAAAATTGGAATCTAGGTAAATAGCACCAATAAGTGCCTCAAAAGCATTACCTTCTAAGCCTGCTAAATTGATACTTCTACCCTGGCTATAAATAAGGTGGTTTCTTATGCCCATTTTCTCACCGATGGCAGAC
>JBJTNX010000008.1:0-3056 GCA_046074325.1 Sphingomonadales bacterium | reverse complement strand
GCTGAATTAGGCGTCAAAAACATGGCTTTTGTGCGCATCGAACAACTTTATCCACTCCCTACAGCACAAATCGAAGCTATTTTGGCCAAATACAAAGCAAAAAACATCTTGTGGGCCCAAGAAGAGCCTGCAAATATGGGTGCCTGGATGCACATGGCTATGAATTTGCGCCAATTACCGCTTGTGGGCATTTGCCGACCAGCAAGCGCGGCCAGTGCCGAAGGATCCAAAAAATTACACGAAATTCGTTTAAAGAAATTATTCACCGACCTCTTTGCCTACGCAAAGTAAGCTTAAAATAGAAAAGTATGTCTTTACTAGAAATGAAAGTCCCGAGCCCGGGAGAATCGATCTCAGAAGTTGAAATTGCAACATGGCTTGTTGCCGATGGCGACTACGTCGAAAAAGACCAAGCTATTGCCGAGGTCGACTCAGACAAAGCCACTTTGGAATTACCTGCCGAAGAAAGCGGAATCATTACGCTCAAAGCAGCCGAAGGTGATGTCGTCAAAGTTGGACAGGTTGTTTGCCTGATCGACACCAGCGCGGCACGCCCTGCTGGAGCGGCGCCTGCACCTGTAGCCAGCGAAGCACCAAAGCAAGAGGCACCCGTTACTCCCGCTCCTGTTCAAGCGGCGGCCGCTCCCAATCCAAACCCTGTGAAGCCCGCTAGTTATGCGGCTGGTTCGGCCTCTCCGGCGGCAGCCAAAATGCTCAAAGAAAACAATATCAATGCGGCTCAAATCAAAGCCAGTGGCAAAGATGGCCGCATCACCAAGCAAGATGTGATTGCAGCTATGTCGGCCGGTTTCTCTACCGAAGCAGCGCAAGGTTGGGGTGGCACCCGTGAACAAAGTCGCGAAAAAATGTCGATGCTGCGTCGTAAAATTGCAGAACGTTTGGTTTCGGTTAAGAATGAAACAGCCATGCTTACCACTTTCAATGAAGTGGACATGAAACCCATCATGGACATCCGCGCCAAATACAAAGACGCTTTTGCCAAGCACCACGAAGTCAATTTAGGCTTTATGTCATTCTTCACTAAAGCCGTGACCGAGGCACTTAAATTATATCCGGCCGTCAATGCCCAAATCGATGGCAACGAAATGATTTTTCACGACTATGCCGATATCGGCATTGCAGTTTCTTCACCAAAAGGCCTGATGGTGCCGGTGGTGCGCAACGCTGAGCAAATGAGCCTCGCCGACATCGAACGCGAAATCAAACGCCTTGCCATCAAGGCCCGCGACGGAAAAATTACACCCGAAGACATGAGCGGCGGGACCTTTACGATCACCAACGGCGGTGTGTTTGGCTCTATGCTCTCAACGCCAATCATCAATCCGCCTCAATCTGCTATTCTAGGGATGCACAATGTAGTTGAACGCCCAGTGGCCATTAATGGCAAAGTAGAAATCAGACCAATCATGTATGTAGCGCTTTCTTACGACCACCGCATCATTGACGGCAAAGAATCTGTTGGTTTCTTGGTGAAAGTCAAAGAAATGCTCGAAAACCCTGAGCGCATGATCTTTGGTTCTAAAGACCCAATGGAAATCTTGCTAGGCCTATAAATACGGATTGCTTTTCGTATATTTGCTTTTCTAAAATTTGCAAACACAATGTCAAAAATAAGGAAGCAAGACGCCCTAGATTACCACTCCTCTGGTCGTCCAGGGAAAATCGAAGTGATCCCTACCAAACCATACGCCTCCCAAAGAGACCTCTCTTTGGCCTATTCTCCGGGCGTTGCCGAACCTTGTTTACGCATTGCTGAAAACAAAGCGGACGTTTATAAATATACCGCCAAACGCAATCTGGTTGCCGTTATATCTAACGGAACAGCCGTCCTCGGACTCGGTGATATCGGCCCAGAAGCCTCTAAACCAGTTATGGAAGGAAAAGGGCTTTTGTTTAAAATCTTTGCAGACATCGATGTCTTTGACATTGAAGTCGACGCCAAAGACCCAGAGCTTTTTATTCAGACCGTCAAGGCCATTGCGCCTACTTTTGGTGGAATCAACCTCGAGGACATCAAAGCACCTGAAGCCTTTGAAATCGAGCGCCGCCTTAAAGAAGAGCTCGACATCCCTATCATGCACGACGACCAACACGGCACAGCAATCATTAGCGCTGCTGCACTGCTTAACGCGTTGGAGTTGGCCAAAAAGAAAATTGAGAAAATAAAAATTGTTGTCTCAGGTGCTGGTGCAGCTGCGGTTTCGTGTATCAAGCTTTACCATCGCCTGGGTGTCAAGCCAGAGAACGTCTACATGTACGACTCTCGCGGCCTTATTCATGCCGGCCGAACAGACCTCGACGACATGAAACAAACCTTTGCCACCCATAAAAAAGACCTCGATTTTGAAGCGGCGTTCAAGGGCGCTGACGTCTTTTTAGGTTTATCTAAAGCAGGTTTGGTATCCAAAGAAATGATTGCCTCCATGGCCAAAGACCCGATTGTTTTTGCTTTGGCCAATCCAGAACCAGAAATCTCTTTCAAAGAAGCAACCTCTGTACGTAAAGACATCATCATGGCCACGGGTCGCTCCGACCATCCTAATCAGGTCAACAACGTTCTTGGTTTCCCGTACATATTCAGAGGTTCTTTGGATGTGCGCGCCACTACCATCAACGAAGAAATGAAGTTAGCTGCGGTCAAGGCTATTGCTGCACTTGCCAAAGAAACCATTCCAGAAGAAGTTATTGAGGCCTACGGCGGCAAAAACATTTCTTTTGGACGTGAACAAATCATTCCCAAACCACTAGATCCACGCTTGATTTATTATGTTGCGCCGGCGGTTGCACGCGCAGCCATGGAATCTGGGGTAGCCCAAGAGCCCATTGAAAACTGGGAAGAATACGAAAACCAGCTCAAAAGCCGACTCGGCTTGGACAATAAACTACAACGCAACATCACCTCCAAAGCGCAAGGCAATCCAAAAACGGTGGTCTTCCCAGAAGGTGACAACATCAAAATTCTCAAGGCTGCCCAGCAAGCCTACGAAGAAGGCGTTGCATTTCCGATCCTGCTCGGTAAAAAACAACGCATTCTG
>JBJTNX010000007.1:0-7529 GCA_046074325.1 Sphingomonadales bacterium | reverse complement strand
CAACGTCAACAACAAGAAATGCTCAAAAACCGCAAAAAATAAACCCATGAAATTTTTTATCGACACCGCTAACCTCAAAGACATCGCCGAAGCCCACGACATGGGAATTTTAGATGGCGTTACCACCAATCCATCTTTGATGGCCAAAGAAGGCATCTCTGGAAAAGCCAATATTTTAAAACATTATGTGGATATCTGCAATATTGTAGACGGCCCAGTTAGCGCAGAGGTGATCGCAACCGATTTCGAAGGCATGGTCCGCGAAGGCGAAGAGCTTGCCGCCTTGCATAAGAATATCGTGGTCAAAATCCCAATGATTGCAGAAGGTCTCAAGGCGATTAAATACTTTTCTGGCAAAGGCATTCGCACCAATTGTACACTGATCTTTTCGTCTGGCCAGGCTTTGGTTGCCGCAAAAGCGGGTGCAACTTATATCTCACCGTTTTTAGGGCGCCTAGACGACGTCTCCACCGATGGTTTGTCTTTGATTGAACAAATCCGCGTCATTTACGATAACTATGCATTTGACACCGAGATCCTCGCTGCATCTGTGCGTCACCCCATGCATATTATCAATTGCGCAACAATTGGAGCCGATGTCATGACCGGTCCGCTTTCTGCCATCAAGGCGTTGGTCAAACACCCGCTTACAGATATTGGCCTCCAACAATTTTTAGCAGATCACGCCAAGGCGAATCAATAAGCTAAGATGTTATCTAAAGAAGCGCGTAAAGCTTGGAATGAAGCCTTTTGGGCTGGTTTCAAAAACCATATGCGCGCTTGTCTTTCTGCCTCTGGCAAACGCGTCAATTGGATCAATTACCCAACGCAAGTTAAAAATACCTACTTGCGCATGGTTTGTGACGGCAAGCAAATTTTACTCTGCTACGATATCCAATTCAAGGACGCAGGAGTTCAGGCTATTTTTTGGGAACAGCTTACCGAGCTAAAAGTGGTACTTGAAAGCAATATGTCTATCCCGACCCATTGGGAGCCACAAGTAGTCAATAATGAAGGGCAAACATTCGGTAGGCTATTTTGGCAACTCGAAAACGCCAATTTCTACGACCAAAGCCATTGGCCGCTCATTTATGCTTTTTTCAAGAAACATTTAAGAGAGTTTGACGTCTTCTATCAAGAATTCAATGAAATTTTGATCACATTGGTTGACTAAATAGAATACCTATCTTTACACTATGAAATTATTCTTCACGATTTTACTATTTTGCTTCTGCACCTGTATTCAGGCCCAAACCAATTTATTGCAAACCGATTTTCAGACAGGAATCCCGAGCAATTATACCTTACTCAACCTCGACAACCAGACCCCTCACCCACTTGTACAGGAATACGCGAGCGGTTGGATCACCGCGCCAGACCCTGAAAATCTAACTGATACCGTTGCAGCCGTAAGTTCTTATTTTGAAACCGCCGATACGGCTAACCGCTGGCTTATCACGCCTGCATTGCAATTGGGCGGATTCGGCAATTTTATCTCCTGGCAAGCAAAATCTCACGACCCTTCATATCCAGACGATTACTTGGTTTTGGTTTCTCATACGACCAATGACCCCAGCGCATTTACAGACACCATCGGTTCGGTTCAAGAAGAAAATTTTGAATGGACTTTTCGCGAAGTCAACCTTTCTGAAAATGGCTACAATGATTCTACCATTTACATCGCTTTTGTACTCAGAACCGTTGACGGATTCAAATTGTACATAGACGACATCGAAGTACGCAAAGACGACCCTGTAGGCATCATTGAAATGCCAACCGTTGATTTAGTGGTTTATCCGAATCCGAGTTCTGACCTCATTTCCGTAAAAAATATCCAAGACGTTTCGAAACTTGAAATACTGGATTTCAACGGTAAAGTTTTACTTCATTCTTTCCAATCGAGCATTTCAATAGCCGAGCTGCTTAACGGTTCATATCTATTGCGCTGCACCACCCCTAACGGCACTTACACCAAGCCCATTCTTAAACTGTAATGAAGCAGTTGCTCCAAGAAGTTGAAAAACGCGTTCGCGAAAAATTTACCGATCAAGAAGGAAGCCATGACTGGCAGCACATCGATCGGGTCCGAAAAAATGCACTCCTGTTGCAAAAATCTGAAGGTGGCGATGCCCAACTCATTGAATTAGCAGCGTTGCTTCACGATTTCTCAGATCATAAGTACAACGGTGGAGATTTTCTGGCTGGTCAACAAGTTGTGTATGCCTTATTAAAGGAGTTGAATGCCCCTGAAAAAATTGCTCATGCGGTTGCAGAAATTGTCGGTGTTGTGTCTTACAAAGGCGCGCAAGTCCCCGATGAAAAAACATCGTTGGAGGGTCAAATTGTGCGCGATGCGGACCGCCTAGACGCAATTGGTGCAATCGGAATTGCCCGTGCTTTTGCCTATGGTGGTAGTCGTGGCAGGGCTTTGTATGACCCGGCGATAGCTCCTACGTTCCATCAGACCAAAGAAGCTTATGCCCAAGACAAAGGTCATACGATCAATCACTTTTACGAAAAGCTATTATTGCTCCAAGACCGCATGGAAACCCAAAGCGCCAAAGAAATTGCGGCGCAAAGGCACCAATTCATGCTGCATTATTTAGCACAATTTAAAAAAGAGTGGTCGGCCGAAAATCAGGATATTTCTTAAAAAAAGCAAGTTCATCTGCGGCAATAGCCTTTTGAAATTGTTGCGCGGCCTGACTTTCCGGATACAAGAGTCGATGTGCACTTCTTTGTTGCAATTCTTGCCACTCATCCAAAATCGCCAATGACGATACATCCAAAAATTGGGTCTTGAATGCTTCCCAGACGGCCGCGGTGGCTTTTTGATTTGGATGTGCGCCGTCATCTTTATAATATGCGTAATCGCGCAGCTGATCTAGCACCAATTCATATGCTTCAAAATAAGTGCAATTAGGCAGCTCAGTGAGTTCCTCTAAAAGCAAGATCAGCCTTGCTTTGCTGCGGTTATTGCCAACCAGGCCTTCTTTTAAATGCCTAACTGGGCTCAGCGTAAAGACAATTTGCAAAGACGGATTGAATGCCCTGAGTTGAACCAATAGTTTGATCCAAGTTGCGCTTAATATACCCGTTTGCGAAAGCGATTTCTGAAATTTCGAAGGCGGCGCCTTGTGGCAATTTGCAACAATATCGTTATCTGCACAAAGCGTATAAGCCCAACTACTTCCAAAAGTGAGCAAGAGATGGCTGCTTTTTTGAAGTGCGCCACGAAGATCTAGGTAAAGTGCTTCAAATTTTTGATTGAGTGCTTGTTCGGACATCGCGTAGAAAGTCCCGGATAAATCCCAAGACAAGAAAACGTCGTCGCGCTGGTGAATCCGAAGTGGTCGGTATTGATCAGCAAGCGCCCAAAAAAGTAGTTTCGACAACGCCAAAGGATGAAAAATAGTACCTCCGGGGTTTACTGTGGTAACAAAACCATTTTCTTGAAGCTTTTTGCCTATTTCATCTGAAAAACAGCTGCCTAGTAATAGCAGTTTACTTTTGTGCGAAATGCGTTGATAAGCACTCATTGATCTGCTAATAAAGAAGCTGCATTTGCCAAAGCGGCATCTGAAATGATTTCCCCACTTAATAAACGTGCAATTTCTTGCGTGCGTTCGACAGGCGCAAGGGTACTTACTTTGGTTTGCATGCGTTCGTTGACCACCGTTTTTTGAACGAGAAAATGATGTTCAGCCTTAGCCGCCACCTGAGGCAAGTGAGAAATGGCCATACATTGTCCATTGTGAGCCATTTCATTGAGCAACCTTCCTATCTTTAAAGCGACGTCGCCTGAGACACCAGTATCAATTTCATCAAAAATGATGGTTGGCAAGGCCTTTTTCTCAGAAACCATTTTTTGCAAAGCCAACATGAGTCGTGAAAGCTCCCCTCCACTCGCAGCGCGTTCAACAGCTACAGGATTGTGACCTAAATTTGCCGAAAAAAGCAATTCAATTGCCGAACACCCCAATGAATTGAGCTGATCGGTTTGTTGCAGATCAAAAGCCAATGTGGTATTGGGTAGTTTTAATTCATTCAATATTTGTTTTAATTGTGCGGCAAGCGCGCCTACTCCGGCAACCCTACTTTGGTGTAAGGCCTTTGCATCAGCCCACAATTGCTGTTCGCGTTCTGCCAATGCGCGACGCATGTCATTGAGGGTTTCTAATTGTGCTTGAAGCGTTTGAGCTTGGTTGCTCAGTTGATTTTGTATTTCTAATAATGCGGCAATGTCTTGAACCCTATGCTTGTGTAAAACTGAATTAATTTTATCCTGAAGAGCCTCCAGGACAGGAAGTTGGCTTGGGTCAAGCTCTTGGGCACTTGCCCTCGATGCGTCTCTGGATAATTCTTTGATTTCGATAAGGAGCGCTTCCAACCTTTCGGCAAAACTTGCCATCTGAGTGTCGATGTGCTTGACTTTATCTAATACCAACTTGCGTTGATACAACGAAGCGTAGGGTCCGTTGTCGTCTTGCAAGGATTCCAGAGCAGCATGCGCCTCTTGTAATTGGGCTGCATTGGCATAACGTTGAAGCTCAGTTTCTAGTCCTAATATTTTTGGATCGTGGAGCTGCAAGGCCTCTAATTCTTCTCGTAAAAAATCATTGTAGTCTTGCTGGGCACAATCTTGTTCATATTGTAATTGCTTTGCCGAAAATTCACGTTGAAGTGATTGAAAGCTTTTGAGCGCATCCGAAAATGCGGCTTGCTGCTCGCCCAGGCCTAGTAGAAGATCGATGAGTTGTAGTTGATAGCTTTTTGACTTGAGCTCGAGTGTGTTGTATTGCGAGTGAATTTGCAGCAGATTACCAGTGAGCTGTCTGAGGACTTGCAAAGAAACAGGCGTATCGTTGATAAAAGCCCGGGATTTGCCTTCAGCTGCAATTTCTCGACGGATCAAGGTCTGAGGCTCAAAATCGAGGTCGTTTTGCTCAAAAAAAGGCAATAGCGTTTGGGGTAAATCAAAAACCGCCTCGACAATGGCCTTTTTAGCACCTGGAGCCAAAACACTTAGATCGGCGCGCTCACCAAGTATGAGTTGTGTAGCCGCCAAAATAATGGATTTTCCTGACCCAGTTTCACCGGTAAAAACGGTGAATCCATTTTGAAAATCGAGTTGAACAGCATCGATGAGTGCAAAGTGCTGAATGCGAAGCGAACGAAGCATTAGTCGAGGATTGTGGCGTAACGTGTAGAGTTAGCTGGATCAAGTTTCTTTAAAAGATTGACTAAATCTTGTTTGTCCTTGAGTTCTGAATCAGAAAAAATGTTTTTGAGTTCGGTAGTTTTACCGAATAAAAAACTAACGATATTAACCGTATTTGGCCTTGTTGCCATAATTGGGCTCAATAAATTAAGTGCCGCAACAATCGCTTTTTTCCCTTCTTCTTTTTTGTCGTAGAGTTGGTCAAGCCCCAAACGGTGATACTGATATAAACAGACACGAAATGGTTCAAAAACAGGTTGTAACATGTTGTCAGCTAAATAAAAACGATTGCGCTTGCTGCTTTCAGAAGATTTCCAGCCTGCAGCACCGCCTGTCTGGGCAAGGGTTACAATTTGCAACGCTTCCTGAAAATAAGGTGTTCCGCCTTTTAAAGAAAAAGAATCGTAATCCATGCCAATGATAAAATAGGCATAAAATGCCAAGATAGACGTCAGGTTATCACGGTATTGATTGGGAACGTAATTCAGAACAGCCCCTCTAGAAAAGGTTGCCTGGAAGTTTTCATCCTGAAAATTAAATAAAGTAGAATTGTAATTGCTATTGAACGCAGGGCGAACACTCGAGACTTGAATATCACCCTTGTACGCACCCGTTGCCGGGATTTCGCGAATTTGAATTTGAATATTACAATTGATGCGCTCTTCGGTCTTGAACTTGTCTTTGGTCCAGACGGTATTGTTCATGATTTCGGTGATGCTCTGTTTCATCTGATTGATGATCTCTTGTTCGGTGGAACTCACCTCTACCTTATTGTCAACGACGATATTCACCTGACAATTGAGTTCTTGGGCAGTCACGTACTGACAAATCAATAAAACTACTATTAAAAAAAAAGTCTTTTTCATGCGTTTGCGTCGAGGTATTGAATCAATGCTGCTGCAGTAGCTGCTTTGCTTTGTAAAGGCAAATCCAGGCGCTGCTCGGCTTTATCGAAGATACTAATTTTATTGGTAAGCGCTGCAAATCCAGATACACCATCATGTTGTTCATTCAGGACGATATAATCGAGGTTTTTCTGCCTTAATTTACTTAACGCGTTTTGTGCTGAATTATTGGTTTCAAGTGCAAAACCCACCACAATTTGTGTAGATTTATGCGCTGCAGCCCAGGCCAGCACATCCGGGTTCTTTACGAGTTCGAGCTGTATTTGATCGTCCTTCTTTTTAATTTTTTGCGTTGCTTTTTCTTTGGGTTTGTAATCGGCTACAGCGGCACTAAAAATACCATGAGTGGCCCAAGACCAATGCGCTTGAACTGTATGAAGTAAATCTTGGGCTGTTACAATTGGAATTGTACGCAAATTTGGATGCGCCAAGGAAAGTTGCGTTGGCCCTGAAATCAGTAAGACTTCGTGGCCAGCCGCAAGCGCAGACGCAGCAAGCGCATAACCCATTTGCCCCGTTGAATGATTACTTAAATAGCGCACAGGGTCAATAGGTTCTTGTGTAGGGCCTGCCGTAATAAGAATGCGTTTTTGAGCGGCCGTTTTTTGAGGTTGTGACTCGAAAAAAGACTGCAAGTAAGCAAGTATATTTTCGGGTTCTTCCATCCTGCCCTGCCCTTCTAAGCCGCTGGCCAAAGCGCCGAAAGTTGCCGGAATTACCGAGACGCGGTCCTCTTGTAATTGCGCCAAATTGCGCTTAAAACTAGGATGCTGGTACATGTCAAGATCCATGGCAGGTGCCACCACGCAAGGGCATTTGAGCGATAAATAGGTGGCCAATAACAAGTTGTCACAAGCGCCGCTCGCCATTTTGGATAGCGTATTGGCAGTGGCAGGTGCAATAAGCATGAGATCTGCCCATAGACCGAGCTCGACATGGTTGGTCCAGACACCGGTTTCTTTGTTCCAAAATTCAATATGAACAGCTTGCTCGCTGAGTGTAGCCAAAACCAGGGGGCTTACAAAGTCGGCTGCGGATGGCGTTAGCACACAACGCACCTCTGCACCTTGCTTTTTAAGTAAGCGAACTAAAATAGGGATTTTGTAGGCAGCAATACCTCCTGAAATACCAAGAAGGATTCGCTTGCCGCGCATGATTATTGCAAAGACTCTGGTTTGCGAAGGTAGATTTTTTCTTCTAACAACTCTTGCATGGCAATTGCTGTAGGCTTCGGCATTTTTTCGTAATGCTTAGAGATTTCAATTTGCTCGCGGTTTTCAAAAATTTCTTCGAGGTTGTCTGTGTGAGTTGCAAATTCTTGCAATTTTTGAGTCAGTTCCTCTTTGAGTTCAGTAGAAATTTGATTGGCTCTTTTAGAGATGGCCACCAAAGATTCGTAGATA
>JBJTNX010000006.1:0-7321 GCA_046074325.1 Sphingomonadales bacterium | reverse complement strand
CCTGCAATACCTTGCAAGTACATGTGGTTTACGGCGTTTGAACCACCGCCACCAACACCAATTACTTTGATGATGGAAGAAGCGCGGTTTGTTTCGTGTTGTGGTAAATCAAATTCCATAAGTGCTATCTATTTCCTGATTTGCTATAATCTGAATGTGTATTAATCCTCGGAATCATCAAAGAACTTCTTGACCGGCCCCAAAATGCGTTCGAAAAATTCGCCGCGTTTTTGACCGTTAGAGTGTTCTCTGATTTTTTCTTGTTTGTCAATGGTATTTTTTTGAGTGGCCTCGACTGTAGCGGAACTCATTGTTTGTGCCTCTGGTTGTTCCCAAGGCTTTGCACCTTCCATGCTCTCAAAACCTTTTAGTACCAATCCAATACCGGTTGCATACATTGGACTAGCCAAAGCATCGAGGTCATTTGTATTGGCAAGGTGCTCGGTCGGGTAACCGATTCGTGCATCCATTCCAGTAAGGTATTCAATGAGTTGCGTGAGGTGCTTGAGTTGAGAGCCTCCACCGGTAACCACGATGCCACCAATGAGTTTTTTTTCATAACCCGAACTTTTGATTTCGAGATTGACCAACTCAATGATTTCTTCCATGCGTGCCTGAATAATGCTCGCAAGATTGCGCAACGTGATTTCTTTGGGATCGCGTCCGCGTAGACCTGGAATACAAACGACTTCGTTCTCGTTGCTTTCAGAGGCCAACGCACTACCGAACTTAACTTTAAGCATTTCGGCTTGACGCTCCATAATGCGACAACCCTCTTTGATATCTTGAGTGATAATTTTTCCTCCGAATGGGATCACGGCTGTGTGGCGGATAAGGCCGTCGTGGAAAATGGCGACGTCGGTCGTGCCACCTCCGATATCAACCAAAACAACGCCTGCTTCTTTTTCTTCGTCGGACAAAACTGCTTGGGCCGAAGCAATTGGCTCCAGAATAATATCCTTAACACTGAGGCCTGAACGATCAACGCAGCGCGTAATGTTCTGAACGTTGGTGACTTGACCGCAGATGATGTGGAAATTTGCTTCGAGTCTTACACCGCCCATTCCGATAGGGTCTTTGATCTCTGGCTCGCCATCTACGATGTACTCTTGGGGGATAACTGTAATGATTTCCTCGCCTGGATTCATGACCAACTTGTACATGTCGTCCACGAAGGCATCGATATCGGTTTGTGAGATTTCACCGTTTGCTGTGCGTCGGGTATAAATTCCACGGTGCTGTTTGCTCTTGATGTGCTGACCGGCAATGCCCACATGCACATTTTTAATTTTCAAATTGCCTTCGACTGCGTTTTGAGTTGCCTCCACTGCGGTATTAATAGACTGAACCGTGCGCTCAATGTTGGAGACAACGCCGCGCATTACACCAAGCGATTCGGCCTTCCCCATTGCAATGATTTCAATTTTGTCGTGTTCGTTTTTACGACCGACAAAACAAGCAATCTTGGTGGTGCCAATATCCAAACCTACAACAACACGAGTGCGCTTGACTTCATGGGTGTTATTTTTTTCTGCAAACGATTTGTCCTTCATATTTGACACTTATTTCTTTGTATTTATTCCAGCCTTCGTGAGGCAGGGCTTCTTTGTAAAAATGTTTGAGGCGTTCAAATTTGTCTGCCACTTCTTTGTCACTGCGCGCAGCACCAAAGATGATTTGTTGATCACCAAGCAAAGGAATCAGGATAAAATCACCACTCGAATCGAGGAAGACTTGACCTATCAGACGATGCATTAATGGATCATTACAAACATAATTTGAAATGTGGTAGATTTGATCAATTTTTCTAGAACTTTTCAAAGTACCATTGTTAATAAAACCGCAATGAATTCGGGGGTTATAGGGTTCGTCAATTGCACCTGAAAACACCAAGACGCGCGCTGTATGAAGCGCAGACCGATACATCATAAAACCTTCTTGATCAAGGTAATAACTTTGGCCTTTCGTATTGAAAACCCGGGCTATAGGCTTGCGCAGTGTGAGGTCAATCTCAAGTTTAGCTCCCAAATGGCGATAAACATTGACATGTTTGACTTCTGGCATGGCAGCTATTGCCTGTTCAATGCGCTGAACTTGGAGTGCTTTTACCGGCATATCTTTGCGCAAAAGCTGCTTCAATTGCAATCGATAAAGCAACTCTTGTTTGGTCAGAAACGTATTTTCGTCCTCTGCATGAATAGCGACTTTTGGCGTATCTAAAATCCGATTGGCATCAGTCTTTTGCGCAAAATAAAACACCACAATGGTGCCAACCGAGACAAGTGTCCATAATATGCGAATTAGCCAAATTTTCATGTCTTCTGAATTTGCAGTTCGAGCACTTCTTTTAGCGGTAAAACCAAGCGATCGATATCACCGGCACCAATGGTAAGTACCACGCCTTTTGAAAGTGCTTTGAGTGAAGTCAAAACTTCGTGTGCAGCTAGTACCTGTTTGTTTTTTACCGAAGTAAGCTCACAAAGCCAGTCGCTACTTACACCCGGAATAGGCAGTTCCCTTGCCGGATAAATTGGCAAGAGATACAGTTCATCAAGCACACTTAAAGACGCCGCAAACGCCAAAGCAAAGTCTTTGGTACGCGAAAATAAATGAGGTTGAAAAATGCCAATTACCGGGAGTTCTGGATACATGGATCGAACTGAACTCAACAAAGCGTCTATTTCTTTTGGATGATGTGCGTAATCGTCAATATAAATCAAGTTTTTACTTCGAATATGGTATTCAAAACGTCGCTTAACGCCTTTAAAATTGCGAAGTACAGTACGCAATTCATCTACCTCGAAACCCAACTGAAGCAACAACGCGATACAAGCTAATGCATTCTCTGCATTGTGAATACCAGGCAGGCCAAATGCTAAACTTTTGTATTCCTGGTTACCAACCCGCAAATCAGCTACTTGATAGCCGTCTTCAAAACGCAACTGATTCAAACTGTAATCTGCGGTGTCGGACTGAATTGCGTAAGTAAAACAAGTGGCAAGGCTATCTAATTGCAGACCTTCTTTTTGCACACAAAATCCTTTTGGATCTATGCGCATTGTGAATTGCCGAAAGCCTTCTAAAAAAGCGGCGGGTGTTCCGTAGATATCCAAATGATCTGGGTCAGCAGCGGTAACGATGGCCGCGTAGGGCGCAAGCTGTAAAAAACTGCGGTCAAATTCATCGGCTTCAATAACCGCATATGGACTTGTGGGATGCAAGACCAAATTCGAATCAAAATTACTGGCAATGCCGCCCAAAAATGCCGTACACCCCGTCCCTAGTTCGGTCAACAAGTGAGCAAGCAACGAACTGGTCGTTGTTTTACCGTGCGTTCCAGCCACACACAAACCTTGAAAAGTTCTCGTGAGGGCTCCTAAAACCTCAGCTCGCTTGAGGATTGTAAAATTTGCTTTTTGAAAATAAGTCAATTCATCAAGCTGTTTGATTGCTGGCGTATAAACAACGAGCGTCAATTCTGGATCCTTAAATTCATCCGGCAAGTCTGCGCCCAAATCTTCGTAGTGCACAGAAATCCCTTCCATTTCTAGCGCATTCGTCAAAGGCGTTGGTACTTTATCATAGCCAGCCACTACTTTACCAGTAAATTTGAAATATCGGGCCAGCGCACTCATGCCAATACCGCCAATACCAATAAAATAAATTTGATCATATGAATGGATCGGTTTCATGACTGCACGATTTTTTGACAGATTTCGACGATTGCTTGACTGGCATTCGGCAGTGCAAGCTGGCGTAAAGCAATAGCAAGTTCTTTACGGCGCGGCTGGTCTTTGAAAAGTTCCAGTACGGTTGGTAACAATTCATTTTGCACAGCTGCATCGCGCACCATTAAAGCTGCGCCGCGTTCCACTAAAGAAAGTGCATTTTGTGTCTGATGATCTTCCGCTACATTTGGTGAAGGCACGAATATGGCCGGTTTTCCAATTAATGCCAATTCACTGACAGAGAGCGCCCCTGCCCGAGACACCACTACATCGGCTAATGCATAAGCGTAATCCATCCGCTGAATAAAAGGAAGCACTTTAATATTTTCTGGCAACTGCTGCTCAAAAGTGCTGAGTTCTGCTTGGTAGGACTTGCCACATTGCCAAATGACCTGAATACCTTCATTTGTTAAATCCGATACGGCTGCACGCAGCGCCACATTTAAAGTTTTGGCACCCAAACTACCGCCCATCACAAAAAGAGTAGGTTTGTTCATTTGTAGTCCAAAGAAGGCTGCTGCCTCTGATTTGAGCTCAGGTAGCGACATTTGCAAGTTGGCACGCAAAGGATTACCGGTTAAATAAATCTTTTCCGCAGGAAAAAATCTTTGCATATTCGGATAGGCAACGCAAATCGCCTTTGCCTTTTTAGCAAGTATTTGATTGGTTTTTCCGGCAAATGAATTTTGTTCTTGCAACAATGTTGGTATGCCTAAAAGCTGTGCCGTTTGAAGCGTTGGTCCACTTGCATAGCCCCCTACTCCAATCACGAGATCAGGTTTGAAACGACGCAATATACGCAAAGCTTTCATTAAACTCTGAACTAATTTAAAGGGTAACAAAAGGTTTTTCAATGTTAGTTTTCGCTGTAAACCAACTATGGGCAGACCGACAATTTCATAACCTGCTTGTGGCACTTTTTCCATTTCCATTTTACCTTCGGCACCAACAAACAAAATCGTTGCTGCCGGATTGAGCGCTTTAATTTGATCGGCTATCGCTAAGGCCGGAAAAATGTGACCACCAGTGCCACCGCCAGAAATGATTACACTATTCAATTTCATTTTCTTGTGTGCTAGCAAAAGACTTATCTAAATCATTTTTAGGAAGTTCTTTGGCAAAAGATTGTACAACACCGATTGAAACACATGCCATAACAAGCGCAGAGCCTCCCATTGCCAAGAACGGCATATTTTGGCCAGTTACGGGAAACACACCCGTACAAACCAACATATTGATACTCGCTTGTGTCAGTAAATGAATGCCTATTCCCATTGCGGCATAGCTTTGAAATAAATCGGTGGTTTTGAGTGCTATTCGGATCATTCGATATAATAAAATCAGATACAATAGCACCAGAAAAATAGCTGCAGCTGAGCCGAATTCTTCGACAAAAGTCGCATAATAGAAGTCGGCATAGGCCTCGGGCAAGAATTCTTTGAGCTTACCGTCACCCACACCTTGCCCAAATACAGCGCCTACAGAAATGGCCAACTTTGCGTTATTCGCCTGTTGATTGGCTTGCAAGCTTTCAATCGATTGATCTGCTGCATCGACTCGGTTATTAATTCGGTTCATCCAGGTATCAAAACGAGGCAAGATTTTGGCAGCGGGCATTGCTAAATGTAAACCGATCACCAACGCCAAACCACCTGCACCAACAGCTCCTATTGTCATTAATTTCATTAAAGGCACTCTGCCAATAAACAGCAGCAACATGCTCAACATAAAAATCATGGCTGCAGTAGAAAAATTGTCCTTTAGTATGAGTGCAAATGTGGCTAAAATAGGAAGCATTAAAGGTAAAATTCCCTCTTTCCAGTCGTCTAGCTTTTGTTGTTTTTTCACTAATAACTTACTCACGTAAATAATGAGCGCCAACTTGGCAAAATCTGAAGATTGAAAGGTGAGATTGATAAACGGAATGCGAATCCAGCGGCCGGCACCATTGACCTGGGCGCCGAAAAACAGCGTAAAAAGCAACAGCGACAAACCGACATAATAAGCGAATTTGGCAACCTGCGAAATATACTTTGCCGGAACGCGATGTATGGCATACATGGAGGCAAAACCGATGATGACATAAACCAAATGCTTGAATAAATAGGTAAAAGGAGAACCGCCTTCTATTTTGATCAATATAGGCACAAAACTATACACCGTCACCAGTGAAAATGTCATCATTAGTAGCGTAATGATCCAGATGACAGGGTCGCCTTTTAGATAAGAAAGGTAGGTTTTCATGAGCCTATTAAAGCATGCGTACGGCTTGTTTGAATTGCTGGCCGCGGTCTTCGTAGCTCGCGAATAAATCAAAACTTGCGCAAGCTGGCGACAACAATACTGTCTGATCTTTTTGGGCAAGTTGATAAGCAAAAGCAACGGCCTCATTTGCAGAACCCGCCTCAACAATCACCTCAACTTGGTTCTTAAATGCCTCAATGATTTTCGTATTCTCCTTACCCAAGCAGACGATGGCTGTCACTTTTTGAGCCACCAATTCGGCGAGTTCACTGTAGTCATTTCCTTTATCGACTCCGCCTACAATCCAAACCGTTGGTTTGTCCATAGACTCGAGCGCAAACCAAGCCGCATTAACGTTTGTTGCTTTGGAATCATTGATAAATTCAATGCCGTTGACTTTTGCCACAAACTCCATGCGGTGTTCGACATTGACAAAATCCTGAAGGCTTTCGCGCACCACTTCGGTGCGTATTTCTACAAGCCTTGCTGCAATCCCAGCTGCAAGCGCATTTTGGGTGTTGTGTTTCCCTTTGAGGGCTAATTCGTGAATAGACATGGTGAGTTGTTGTTTGTTTATGTTGATTTGTAGTTGTTGTGCATCTGCATAGCCACCATTTGCCTGTTGTTCTTTCATCGAGAAAGGATACAAGGCTGCGCTGGGCTGTAAAGCTTTTACTTGTGCCGCAATGATGGCGTCATCGGCATTGTAAATAAAGCTATCTGCAGCAACCTGGTTTTGTAAGATTCGAAACTTGGCTGCTACATAATTTTCCATTTTGTAGTCATAGCGATCGAGATGATCTGCTGAAATATTGGTAAGAATGGCGATGTCTGCTTTGAAAGTAAACATGTCATCGAGCTGGAACGAACTGAGTTCAAGCACGTAATAGTCGTAAGTTTCGGTCGCAACTTGTTTGGCGAAGCTCTGCCCGACATTCCCAGCCAAACCGACGTTGAAACCGGCTTTTTTGAGGATGTGATAACACCACATAGTGGTGGTCGTTTTGCCATTGCTACCCGTAATGCAAATGTGTTTGGCTTTCGAATAGTAACCGGCAAATTCTATTTCTGAAATGACGTGAATCGCTTTTTCACGGATCGCTTTTATAATTGGTGCCTTTTCTGGAATACCAGGAGATTTGATGATTAAATCGGCAGCTAAAATTCGCTCGATTGTGTGGGTTCCCGATTCAAATTCTATCTGTGCGGCTTGTAATTCTTGCTGAAACGATGCCTTGATTGCCGCACCATCAGATACAAATACACGCCAGCCTTTTAGCTTGCCCAAAATGGCTGCCCCGACGCCAGATTCTCCAGCGCCTAAAATGACCAGCAAACGATTCTGAGCG
>JBJTNX010000005.1:0-7472 GCA_046074325.1 Sphingomonadales bacterium | reverse complement strand
AGCGCATCGAGGGCGCCGCGTTTGTCGAATTTATTGAGGGCAATGACGTCGGCGAAGTCGAGCATATCGATTTTTTCGAGTTGGGTCGCGGCGCCATATTCTGGCGTCATGACATACAACGAGACGTCAGAGTGGTCGAGGATTTCGGTATCAGATTGGCCAATACCGGAGGTTTCCAAGATAATAAGATCGTATTGGGCGGCTTTCAAAATAGAAAGTGCTTCAGCCACATGCTTAGAAAGCGCCAAGTTCGACTGGCGTGTGGCCAAAGAACGCATGTAAACCCTTGGGCTTTTGATGGCGTTCATCCGGATGCGGTCACCGAGTAGGGCACCTCCTGTTTTTCTTTTCGAAGGGTCTACAGACACCACCGCCAGGTTTTTCTCTGGAAAATCAATTAAAAATCGGCGTACGAGTTCGTCGACCAAAGAAGACTTACCTGCACCGCCTGTTCCGGTAATACCAAGTACCGGGATGTTGTTTTTGTCTCCTGCTGCGCGCAATTCGTTTAAAAGCGCGGCATTGGCTTGCGGAAAGTTCTCAGCTGCACTGATGCAGTGTGCCAAATGCGGAACGCTTTTTTGTTCGATAGCTTCTAAAATGGCTTCGTTGCTTTCTTTTCGAGGTTCTCCAACGGCAAAATCACATTTCTGAATGAGGTCGTTGATCATGCCTTGCAAACCCATAGCGCGGCCGTCGTCAGGGTGGTAGATGCGCGTAATACCGTAACCGTGTAATTCTTCGATTTCCGATGGCAGGATAGTGCCGCCCCCACCACCAAAAATTTTGATATGCGGTGCGCCTTTTTCTTGCAAGAGGTCGTGCATGTACTTGAAGTACTCCATGTGGCCGCCTTGATAAGAGGTCATGGCAATGGCTTGTGCATCTTCTTGAATGGCACAGTTGACCACTTCTTCTACAGAGCGGTCGTGGCCAAGGTGAATGACCTCGCAGCCGGTTGCCTGAATGATGCGGCGCATGATGTTAATGGCGGCATCGTGGCCGTCAAAAAGGGCAGCAGCAGTTACGATGCGAATTTTATGCTGTGGGATATAAGGTTGAACCTGTTCCATAGGGGTATTTGATTGATGGGCAAATTTAGGCTTTTTTTAGCAACTTTAGGCGGAGATTATTTTGTCCACGATGCTTGCAACTGCGGGGCAAATCAACGTATTTTGAGCGGTGAGATCCATGATTTGATACATGTTTTTACGGTCCGTATGCGGGTATTCTCGGCAAGCGAGTGGTCGGTCTTCATAAACAGCGCAGGTGTTGTCTGCCAGTAAATTAAAGCAAGGGGCTGTTTTCAATACGTAGTCGCCGTCTTCATCGAGCTTGAGGTATTGCGCTACAAGTTGGCTTTCTTTCAATCTGAGTGCCTTGGCCATACGCCTGATATCTGGCTGTCTGAAAATTGGGCTGGTGGTTTTGCAGCAATTTGCGCAAGTTAGGCAATCGCGCTTTGCGAATTCTTTTTGGTGCGCAGTATGAAAACGCGCATCGAGGTCTTTGGGTTTTTGCTTGTTCCACTTTTTGAGTTGCTGCTGGTTCTGCTTGAAATTGGTTTGTGCCAAAGCCAAGATTTCTTTGTCGTTATTCGATAACTCACCCATTGATGTACTAACTTTGCACGAAGATACAATCAATATGGAATTCCCGCAGTTTAGAAAGCTAAAGAATGGCAGGTCGTACTACCAAATAACCGCGCCAAACGCTTTTGTTGAAATGCAATTAGTGGGTTCCAAGTGGTTCAAATATGAATTCGAGGTCAGTCAGTTTCCCGACTTATTGCGGATTCAAGATATGCTGCAAAACCAAGCATTGTTTTTGCCTTGCACGCCTGAAGAATTCCGAAGTATCCAAACCACACTAAACAATTAAAACCCCGAATCGTTTCATCTATATGAAAAACACTGCACTCATCACCGGCGCGTCGTCTGGAATAGGCAAAGAATTAGCCCGAATTCATGCCGCAAAAGGCCGAGACCTCATTTTGGTTGCCCGAAGAAAAGATTTACTAGAAGAACTGAAGCAAGAGCTGCTCGACAAATACAAAATAGCGGTGCACCTCATTCAAAAAGACCTGAGTGTGGTCGGTTCAGCGCAAGAAGTGTACGACGAAGTCAAACAAAACGGGTGGCAAGTTGATTACCTCTTCAATAACGCAGGTTTCGGCGGAAAAGGCGCTTTTTTAGAGCGCGAACTCGAGAAAGATGTCCAAATGGTGCGTCTGAATGTCATGGCCTTGCTCAAATTGACGCATTTATTTGGTCAAGACATGAAAGCCAGAGGTAGGGGTAAAATTTTACAAACCGCAAGTACCGCAGGTTTCTTGCCAGGACCTTATCAAAATACGTATTTTGCCACCAAGGCATTTGTGGTTTCGCATACCCAAGGATTGGCACATGAGCTCAAAGGAACCGGCGTCAGCGTCACTGCATTGTGCCCTGGGCCAGTTGCCACTGAGTTTGCTCAGGTTGCCGGATTTGGCGGTTCCAAAATGTTTGACGGCGCTGCAAGTGCATACAAAACAGCGCTAAAAGCATATGCCGCCATGGAAAAAGGCAAAGTCATTTGCATTTCTGAATTGCAATTTGCGTTGTTAATCAAAGTTTTGATGCCGTTTTTACCGACGAGCTGGACCGCAGCAATCATTGCCAAAATGCAGCAATCTTGATGTTTTCTTTGTAGCTTTGCACCATGCAAGGTATTTCTCTTTTCTTGAGTGACGTAGCAGGCTCTGAGGTGCTGCTGATCGTCCTGATTGTCTTGTTGTTTTTTGGCTCCAAAAGCATTCCTGGAATTGCCAAAACGCTCGGTCAGGCTTTGTATCAAATACGCAACGCCTCCAATGATCTCCAACAAGAAATCCGAAAGTCTGGCCAAGAAATGAAAGCCGACCTCAACATCCAAAGCATTCTCAAAGAAACTGAAGAAACCCTCACGGGCCCTCTGGATCAAATCACCACTGACATCGACAACACCGTACACTACGGTTCTTTGCCAAAACAAGTCAAACAGCAGGTCACTGCAGGTGATCCTATCGAAGATATCTCAGAAAATTCAAAAACCCAATCCGAATGATACAAGTTGGCATTATAATGGGCAGTAAGTCTGACTGGCCGATCATGCAAGAGGCGCAAACGGTCTTAACTTCTTTTGGCATTGCTTCAGAGGCCGAGGTTGTTTCGGCTCACCGCACGCCAGATAAAATGTTTAGTTATGCCAAAGAAGCAGCAGGTCGCGGCATTAAAGTGATCATTGCAGGTGCAGGTGGAGCAGCCCACTTGCCTGGCATGACCGCTTCCATGACTGCTCTTCCCGTAATTGGCGTGCCTATTAAATCTTCCAATTCAATCGATGGTTGGGATTCCATTTTATCTATTCTTCAAATGCCGAATGGTATTCCTGTGGCAACTGTGGCGCTCAATGGCGCAAAAAACGCAGGTTTGTTGGCAGCGCGTATTTTAGCCGCGTTTGACCCCGACTTACAAGCGAAACTAGACGCTTATATGGCTGACATGGCCCAGCAAGTCTATGACGCTAAGCTGTAATTACAGAAGTAAATTTTAAAACGCGTATTGTTTATTCGTAGAGCAAGTATTTGCTGCGCGTAAGCATGAACGCATCTAGACCTGGTTTCCAAGTAGCCCGAATCTCTTTGGCTGACCAGCCTTTTTCGAGTTGCTCTTTTAGACTTGCGGTGCCTGCCAAACGGTTGAAAAAAGCGGTTTGGTCAATAAAAACATTGGTGTCACCGAGCAAATCTTTAGCGTTGATGAGGTAATTCAGATTGATCTGGTAGGCTCTCTTGACCGTGTTTTGACTGAGGTCATAACCTTGGCACAATTTATTGAGGTGTAAAGGATTTTTGGCCCCGATAGTCGGAATGGGCATGAACTGGTAGTTCAGTTCAGGGAATTTAGGGTGGCCATAAACCTCAAAAGGTTTATCGGTACCGCGCCCAACGCTCACGGTGGTCGCTTCAAATAAACAAAGGCTAGGATACAAAGAAATCGCAGCGTCGGTACGTAAGTTGGGAGATGGGGCCACAGGCAAACTGTAAGGTAGTTTGTGCTTGTAATTTTTGCAAGGGATGACCCAGAGTTGGCAGCGCTTTTGATTGTGTAACCAACCTTCTCCGTTGATCATCATGGCGTATTCCCCGATGGTCATGCCGTAAACAATTGGAACCGGATGCATGCCCACAAACGATTTGAAGGCAGGTTCCAGGACAGGCCCGTCTACGTAGTGTCCATTGGGATTAGGCCGATCCAAAACCACCATTTGTTTGTTGTTTTCCGCACAGGCCTCCATGACGTAATGCAGGGTAGAGATGTAAGTGTAAAAACGCACGCCCACATCTTGGATATCGTAAATGACGATATCGACGTCAGCTAATTGCGCGTCGGTTGGCTTCTTGTTTGAGCCATACAAAGATACCAAGGGCAAGCCTGTTTTGTCGTCGGTGCTATGACCGATGTGCTGGCCTGCATCGGCATCGCCCCTAAAACCGTGTTCTGGTGCAAAAACTTTGACGACATTAAGCTGGAGGGCCAGCAAAGTGTCTACCAAATGAACGCCTTTGACTACAGAGGTCTGATTGGCAACAACGGCAATGCGTTTGCCGTTGAGTGAATCGACAAATAGATGAAGGCGATCGATACCCAACTGTGGAGGGGAAAGTGCTGGTTTTTGGTTGGTTTGTGTGGCGGGAAAAGCCGCTAGCGCAATGGAGTCGTCTTCGATGACTATCGTTTCGGCAAATTGCACCGGATGCGGCGTAAAACTTTTGGAAGGAATAAGACCACAAGAAGCAAGCAAAATAGGGAGTAGCGCCACCCATGCCAAAACCTTTATGTATTTTTGGGCTGGTAATAATGCTATTTTGTCATTTGAACGCTTCATATCATCTCGGCTGATTCGTCAAAAACACCTTGGTTTAAGGGTGTCTAGGCCTGTTTTGCGCATATCCATTGCGAGTATTGCATTGGCAATATTAGTTAATTCCTTAACGCTGGCAATAGTGCGTGGCTTTCAGCAAAAAATCAAGGACAAAATTACGGGTTTTAATGCTCCACTTTTCATTTCAAAGGCAGGATCTGCACATATTTTTGAGGCAGAGGCGCTCGATCGGCGCATTCCTTTTCTTGCTGAACTCGATCGAATAGAAGGCCTCAAGTCAGTCCAGGCTGTTGGCTATAAGCCTGTTATGTTGCAGTCTCAACGTTTTTCAGACACCATTCAACTGCAGTCAGGTAAAGACTCTATTGTGGCGCGTCAAGACCTTCTTGGTTTGGTTTTTAAAGGCGTAGACTCCACCTATGATTGGTCTTTTATCAAAGCGCATTTACAAAAAGGGCGTTTGCCGAAAAAACAGAATTTTAATGAAGTATTAGTTTCATTAAATGTATCTAAAAAATTGAATATCAATTTAAATGATGAGATTTCAGTATTTCATGTTAAGCAACAACCCTTACTCAAAAAAGTAAAAGTTGTGGGGATTTACAACACCGGATTCACGGAATACGACGCGCAACTCCTTTTTGGAAACTTGGCACTCGTACAGCAGATGTCTGACAACGGGACTCAAATTGCCTTGCGTCCTCAACTTGAGCGCAACTCGGCGCTCATCAAAGTAGAGGTTCAAGGAGATGCAAGCAACCTGTTATTTGATTGGGGCTTAGGCCCCGATGTCTTTACCGCGCACCGTTTTACCAATTTAGTAGATACCACACTGAAGGTCATCGCATACCGGTATCAAAACAACACGGATAAGCTCGAGCGCATTGATAGCGCCATGGTTCACATTGACGCGCCTAAACATTTCAAATATAGTGACCTACAATTTGAATCAGGAGCGCCACTTTGCTTAACTGACGGATTAACAAAGCAAGCTTATGCTTGCCAGCATGGGCAATTGCGCTTCGATTTTAAAGATGGAATCGGGACGGGTGCTCATTTTGTGTCGGGTTTTGAAGTTTCGATCCATGATTTTGACGAGCTCAAGCGCATTGAGGCGGCCGTAAAGAATACGGTAGAAATGCGTCCGGTCAATCAGCATTTATTACAAGTAACGAATATCAAAGATACCGAAGCAGATTTATTTTCTTGGCTCGATTTTTTAGACTTTAATGTTTTGATAATCATAGTTTTAATGCTTGTTATTGGAATTATTAATATAGGTTCAGCAATGTTGGTTTTGATCGTTGTGCGCACTTCTTTTGTGGGCTTACTCAAAGCCTTGGGTGCCAATAATCGTTCGATTCGTCGGATCTTCTTGTACCAAGCAGCTTACTTATTATTGCGCGGATTGTTGATCGGAAACCTCGTTGCTTTGGTGTTGTGTTTTGTTCAAGAGAAGTGGCAGCTCATCGAGCTCAATGCCGAAGTATACTACCTCGATGCTGTTCCGGTAGAGCTCAGTCTCTGGAACTTTTTGTTAGTCAATATCCTGACATTCGGAACCTGCATGTTGGCTCTTTTGCTTCCAAGTCGGGTTGTGGGTCGGATTTCTCCTGTTAAAGCACTCAAGTTCCAATGAGTTGGTTTATAGGGCAAGAGGTCGTTGTATTGCAAGAGACCGGTACATTCAAAGTGGCCGTCATCGAGCAGAGCCACCTTGTTTTGGAAGACGAAAACGGTTTTACCTATCGCTATCCACACGCGCAAGTCGCCGTGCGTCAACACGTCCCTAGCGAGCACCTTTCGATAAAAGATGTCCAAACCGCTAAAAAGGTTGTGTTAGCTCAGGATCAAAGGCCAGGAAATCCACAATTACCCACTATTGACTTACATGCCGAAAACCTCAATTTACCAATTGGATTGGGAGTTCACGACATCCTGCTGGCGCAATTAAATGCATTTAAAACCTTTTGTAATACCCAACACCGCAGTCGAAAAACCAAGTTTTTGGTCATTCACGGAGCGGGTGAGGGCCGACTCAAACAAGAAATCCGCGGTTTGGTGAACAGTCGCATGGGTATCCAAATGCACGATGCCCAATGGAGTAATGGCGCAGTGGGTGCTTCTCAAATTGAGCTCGTATTACAGCAATTTGAACGTTTTTAAAGTCGGCCTAAATAACCAGCTTGCCCTTTTGGTATATCGAAAACCCAATCGTAATACCCAATGTAGTGCGAACTAAAATAACCGAGTCTTTTGGATAGGTTTTTTGGGAAACTTATTTGTTGGTTTTCGCCAAGCCCACTCATGCGCCACTGAGGGGCGACGCCGTCTTGCTGACACGGCGCATGGCGCTGGCTGCCGTACAGTTTTGTGCCGTATTGATAAACAGCTCGCCAATCCTTTGCCTTGAAAGTCTTGCCTTTCGGATTTTCGGGGGCAAATGCGTAATACGCGCCAAACTGTATTTTACCTTTTAAAATACGCGCCATACCCAGCAGGTAGGCATGCCCCATGCTGTGGCTTACCGCATAGAGTGTGTCGTTTTGGGTCAGGTTGCCATTTTT
>JBJTNX010000004.1:0-5892 GCA_046074325.1 Sphingomonadales bacterium | reverse complement strand
AAACGCGGCGCCCTCGATGCGCTGCGCGATGTGCGCAAGCAATACCAGCGCAACCACAATCTCTGGGATAGCCCTGTAGACGACATGCCAGTATACGGCACTATTGCCTCGCAATTCAACGATCCAGGAATGAATACCTTGTACAAAGTAATCATGGACCACATCGTTCAAAAAACAGGCGGTGCACTGCAATCTACCTTTGAAATCACCCGTGAGATGTCTCAGAAAGTATTTGTGATTCCGCCAGAGCGCACACGCTACCTTTCTGAAATTTCTGAAAACAATCGTTCCTACGACAAATGGGTCAACGACCAAGTTGCCGTTGCCGAGAAACTCTACGGTTATCAGGTATCCATGGATGCTTTAAAGAATTCTTCTTTGGACGACAAAGACCGCCTGATCAAGTCTTTGCAAGAGGCATTTGAAACCGAAAAACTCAATTTTGACCCCAAAAACTGGGAAATCCTTCAGAATTGGGCGGCCAAAAAACAAGCTTACAAGAACCCAACTTACGAGTTCAAAGTCCGCGATAAAGTATTGAGCATTCAGACGCACACCGAATCGTTGTCTCATTTACAAATCCCAAAGGTTGCTACGCCAAATTTCAAAAGCTGGGGCGATATCTTGCGTTGGGTGCTGCAAGAAAACGTTCCGGGTGAGTTCCCTTACACGTCTGGACTTTTCCCTTTCAAACGCGAAGGCGAAGATCCTACACGCATGTTTGCTGGTGAAGGAGGCCCTGAACGCACCAATAAACGTTTTCATTACGTTTCTTTGGGCATGCCCGCCAAGCGCTTATCTACCGCTTTTGACTCGGTTACGCTTTACGGCAATGATCCCGACCTCCGCCCCGATATCTACGGTAAAATTGGCAATTCAGGCGTTTCGATTTGCTGCCTAGACGACGCCAAAAAACTGTACTCAGGTTTTGACCTCAGCCACCCAGCGACGTCGGTCTCCATGACCATCAATGGGCCGGCCCCAATGCTCTTGGCGTACTTCATGAATGCTGCTATCGACCAAAACTGCGAAAAATACATCAAAGCTAATGGCCTGGAAGCGGAAGTGGAAGCCAAAATTGCTGCGATCTACAAAGCAAAAGGAACTGCAAGGCCAGCATACCAGGGCGAGCTACCTGAAGGTAACGACGGCTTGGGCCTGATGTTGCTTGGCGTCACCGGTGATCAAGTCTTGCCGGCAGACATCTATGCTCAAATCAAGGCCGATACGCTCAAACAAGTGCGCGGCACCGTTCAGGCAGACATCTTAAAAGAAGACCAAGCTCAAAACACCTGTATCTTCTCAACTGAATTTGCGTTACGTCTCATGGGCGATGTTCAAGAATACTTTATCGCCAACGGCATCCGCAACTTCTATTCGGTTTCCATTTCAGGTTACCATATCGCCGAAGCTGGCGCCAACCCGATTACCCAATTGGCATTTACGCTTGCGAACGGCTTTACTTACGTTGAGTACTACCTGAGCCGCGGCATGGACATCAATGAATTTGGACCCAACTTATCGTTCTTTTTCTCGAACGGTATCGATCCAGAATATGCGGTCATTGGCCGCGTGGCGCGCCGCGTGTGGGCGAAGGCCCTTGCGCGCAAATACGGCGCAAATGCGCGTGCGCAAATGCTCAAGTACCATATCCAGACCTCTGGGCGCTCACTGCATGCGCAAGAAATCGACTTCAACGATATCCGAACCACCCTTCAGGCCCTTTACGCCATCTACGACAACTGCAATTCTTTACACACCAACGCCTACGACGAAGCCATCACGACACCTACAGAAGAGTCTGTGCGCCGCGCCATGGCCATTCAGCTGATCATCAACCGCGAACTCGGCTTGGCCAAAAACGAAAACCCGCTACAAGGGGCGTTTATCATTGAAGAGCTCACCGATTTGGTCGAAGAAGCTGTATTGACCGAATTTGACCGCATTACCGAACGCGGAGGTGTACTCGGCGCCATGGAAACCATGTACCAGCGCTCTAAAATACAAGAAGAGTCTTTGTATTACGAAACCCTCAAGCACACCGGCGAATTCCCGATTATTGGCGTCAATACTTTCTTGAGTTCAAAAGGCTCCCCGACCGTTTTACCAAAAGAGGTCATTCGGGCTACCGAAGAAGAAAAGCAATACCAAATTCAAATGCTCGCTAACTTGCACCAAGCGCAAGCAGAGGCTGCAAATGCAGGCATTTCAAAAGTACAAGAAGCGGCTATTCAGAATAAAAACATTTTCGAAGAGCTCATGGAAACCTGTAAGGTGGCCTCGCTGGGGCAGGTAACCGGCGCTTTGTTTGAAGTGGGCGGGCAGTACCGCAGAAATATGTAAAAATGGATGCGCAACTCCTTTCAAAGTTTGAGCAACAGCTTGCGCTCAAAAAACAACAGTTTTCCTCGGAGAACAGAAAGGTGCTGCAAAACGCTTTACAGAAGCAATACAAAAACACAAACACCTCCGAAGCGGTCCTGAACAACTTAAATGCGCTCGCGCAAAGCAACACCTTCACCTTAACCACCGGTCATCAGCTGTGCCTCATGACAGGCCCGTTGTATTTTATTTACAAAATATTACACGTCATCAAGCTCAGCGAAGACCTAAACAAAGCTTTTCCATCCGAACATTTTATTCCTGTGTACTGGATGGCCTCCGAGGACCACGATTTTGATGAAATCAGAAGCTTTTTATTATTTGGCCAAAAATGGACCTGGGAGAGCAATCAAAAAGGAGCAGTGGGTAGATTCGACACCACGGATTTAGCACCTTTGTTAGCTGAATTGCGCCAAAAATTTCAGAATCAACCTGACAGCGAGATTCAGGGTTTATTGGAAAAATTAAAAACGGCGCCCTACGCAAAGGGCTTTTTTGAATTCATCAACGAAATCTTTGCTGGGTATGGGCTGGTCATTATAGATGCTGACAATCCTCAACTTAAAGAATCTGCCTGGCCTATTTGGGAGAAAGATTTAAATACAAACGACATCCACGAAGCAGTTATTGATCAAACCAACATTCTCAAAAACAAAGGGCTGAGTACCCCAATTGAAAGTAAGCAATCGAATCTTTTTTTACTAGATCTTCAAAAAAGAGAACGAATTGAGAAAAACGGTTCATTGACCTTCAACAAAGAAAATAGCGCCCAACTTTCGCCAAATGTGGTATTGCGTCCGTTGTATCAAGAATGGATTTTACCGAACCTTGCCTATATTGGCGGCCCGAGTGAAATCGCATACTGGCAGCAACTCCCCAAAGCATTTGAAAGCCTTGGGCTTCTGTTTCCACTCACCCTCCAACGTGCAGGCGGATACTTACTGCAAGATAGAGAGCAAGAACAAATCAAAAAACTTGGTTTTGAAAACCGTGATTTATTAGGAGATAAAAGCCTACTAAAAAAACGCTACCTCAATCAAGTCGGCGATCAAGTGCCGAATTATGGTCAATTGGATGCATTTTGGAGTGGCTATAAGTCCGCTTTTCAAAAAATTGCTGCCGACGAATTACCACAAGAAACAAAAATGGTGGAGGCTGAACTGACACGCCTTCACAAACAAATTGAGGCCCTCGAGCAACGCTTCGAAAAGGCGCGCAAAGCCAAATACGACAAAGCGCTCAAACAAATCGAGCAACTTTCAGAAAAAATTCAGCCCAAAGGACAACTTCAAGAGCGCACCTTGAATATCATGAATTTTTGCCCCGATGGCCAGCTCTCGCAGCGCATTGCGCAAATCTACGACCAACTCGACCCCTACTGTGAAGAAAAACAGTGGTTCGTGGTGTCGTAAATGAAAAATCACGACCTTTGTGTCAAATTGACAATATGGCTCAGAATAATATCCGCGAAGTGCTCGCTAAACACCCAACTATACCTGTTGTAACTTTTAACAGCACCGACGAAGTTGTTCCAAAAATGGAGGCGCTAATGGCACGTGGCATTTTCTGCATCGAAATCACGCTGCGAACCCCTGCAGCTTACGACTGCATTGCTCTGGCTAAAAAACTGTACGGCGACCGCTGTGCAATAGGCATGGGAACAGTTGTCCAGGTAGCGCAAATTGAAAAAGCAATCGAACTTGGTATTGACTTTATGGTGAGTCCTGGGCTTAACGCCAATTTAGCACCACACTTTGAAAACAGTAAAATTGCGTTCATTCCAGGTGTGGCCACCCCAAGTGAAATCATTGAAGGCATTCAGTATGGCTGGGACACCTTTAAGTTCTTTCCGGCCAATTTATTTGGCGGTTTGGGCGCACTCAAAGCCTATGGCCAAGTATTTCCGAGCATCAAATTTTGCCCAACTGGTGGCATCACCGAAGAAACTTATCCTGAATACCTCGCTCAGCCGAACATCATCTCCGTGGGCGGATCCTGGATGTAATTAAATCATGCTCTTCTTATTATTTCTCCTCCTTCTTGTTGTCTCTGAATGGATATTCTTACTTTCTATTTGGAGTATTCCTAATGTATACCTCGCCTCCTTCGGGTTTTTGCATCTCGGCGCCATATTAGGCAGCATAAGCCTATTTATTTGGGGTTTTCGGAATGTCAAAATGCGCAGCAACTACCGCTTGGGTTTTTCCATCTTTGGTTTGTTTGTGGCCCTGGCTTTGCCCGCCATCATTTACCTTATTCCGGGTCTATTTTTTCTAACATTTGAAGCTGAGTTGGCCCGAACAATTGGCTTTACATTGGCAGGGATCCATTTTATCGCTATTCTTTACGGCATCTTTTTTGGCCGCTGGAATTGGAAAGTCAGGACCGTTGAGTTGCGTTTTGATCATTTACCCGAAGCCATGGATGGCGTCACCTTTCTACAGATTTCAGACGTGCATATCGGTAGTTTTTATGGCCAAACCCATAAGGTTCAAAAAGCCATTGACCTCATCAATTCCAGAAATGCAGACTACTTTTTATTTACTGGAGACTTAGTCAACAATAAAGCCGATGAATTCCAAGGTTGGGAAGCGCTTTTCTCTCAAATCCAAGTAAAGAAAGGCAAATACAGCATTTTGGGCAACCATGACTACGGCGATTACATCAGTTGGGACTACGACCACGAAAAGGCCGCCAATTTACAAGTACTGATCAGAATGCATGAAAACGTCGGCTGGACTCCCCTACTCAATAAAGCCGTTGAACTCGATAAAGGCTTTTGGCTATTGGGTGTCGAAAACTGGGGCCGCTCGATGTTCAGACAAAGTGGTAAGCTCGAAGAAACTTTGGCGCAAACCGGCGAGGGTTTCAAATTACTCATGAGCCACGACCCAAGCCATTTTGATGCGCAAGTCATTCATACAGATATCGACCTGACGCTTTCTGGACACACCCACGGCATGCAGTTTGGCATAGAGCGCTTTGGGATCCGCTGGAGCCCCGTTTCTTTAGTTTACCCCAAATGGGCTGGTCTTTACCAGGTTGGTAAACAATTTCTTTATGTGAATAGAGGCTTCGGCTACATCGGTTTTCCAGGCCGAGTTGGAATCTATCCAGAAATCACAGAATTTACGCTTAGGCGCTCCAAATAACGCTAAAATTTTGTTAAATTTGCAGCCATTGTTATCGAAACTTTGTCTTGATAACCCGGTCCTATAGCTCAGTTGGTTAGAGCAACAGACTCATAATCTGTGGGTCCACGGTTCGAGCCCGTGTGGGACCACTCCTTTAAAGCCTCAAGTTCTTGGGGCTTTTTTTAATTTCTAACAATTTATCGAGACCTCTCCTGAAGTCTGATCTTTTCTAATGTTATTAATTGCAATTAATAAGTTAGATTTAACGCATCAAAACGTCAACATACTTAAATCCATTCATCTTTAAATACTTGTGAAAGTCATCGTTTATATCTTGCCCATTCTTTTAACACTAGCCTCGTGTAACTTCTTTAAT
>JBJTNX010000003.1:0-8582 GCA_046074325.1 Sphingomonadales bacterium | reverse complement strand
TCCGTCACTTCAGCGCACTCAACAAACGAAAATTTCATTCATGACAAAATTCAATTTAGGGATTTGCACCCTTCTGCTCTCTTTTTACAGCTTGGCGCAGGTTCCAGACCTTCAAAAAGCCAGCGATAAAGCCCAACAACGTTTTGGCCCCGCCGGAACAAAGCCAGTTCAAAAGGAACTCTTAATTCCGACAATGCTTGTCAACCCTTTGATCGGAACGGGCGGGCACGGCCACACCTTTCCGGGTGTTTGCGCGCCTTTAGGCATGATGCAACTGAGCCCTGACACCCGCTACGACGGCTGGGATGGCTGTGGCGGCTATCATTATTCTGACTCCATAATCTACGGATTCAGCCATACACACCTCAGTGGTACCGGCGTTCCGGATTACGGTGATTTACTACTTGTGCCGCAAAGTGGCGAGGCCAAATGGAAAGGGAAATTCGAGGACCCCAACGGATATGGCGCAACCTTTAGTCATGATGACGAAGTGGCAAGACTCGGTTTTTATGAAGTTTACTTAAAAGACGAAAACATCCGCGTCAATTTATCGTGTACCCAAAGAGCAGGTATTCATCAGTACACATTTTTGAATGCCACTGAGAAAAAATATGTATTACTCGATCTCAATTACCGCGATAAACTACTCAAAGGGGAGATCCAAATGATCGATAAGCAAAATATCAATGGATTCCGTATTTCTGAAGCATGGGCAAACCAACAACACTTCTATTTTCATTTATCAACCTCTATTCCCTACAGTAATTACCAGTTAATCAATCAAAATGGCGAACTCAAACTGCTCTTGGAATTCCCGATAGAAACCAAAGAGTTGCTTATCAAGGTTGGGATGTCGCATGTCGATACCGCAGGTGCTAAATTCAACCTCGACTCCGAAATTTCTCACTTTTCAATAGCGCGCGTTTATCAGGAAAATCAAAAGCAATGGGAGCAAGAATTTCAGAAAATAAATGTGAATGCCGATCAGCAAACAAGCACTGTTTTCTACACTGCTTTGTATCATGCTATGATTGCACCCAACCTCATGAGCGACGTCGATGGACGCTACCGTGGCAGAGACAACCAAATACACCAACTTCAAAACCTCAAAGACCAACAATACACGGTTTTCTCACTCTGGGACACCTACCGTGCCAATCATCCGCTGTTCACCATCATCGACCAACAGCGCACAGGTGCTTATATCCGAACTTTCCTAAGGCAATATGACCAAGGTGGTGACCTTCCGGTTTGGGAACTCGCGGGTTGTGAAACCGAATGCATGATTGGCTACCACAGCGCAAGTGTGATTGCCGACGCCTACATGAAAGGAATCCGAGACTTCGATGCCAATAAAGCGCTCAAAGCCATGGTGAGTACAGCAAAAGCGAATGAATTTGGCAAAGTAGCTTATGCTAAAAATGGTTTAATCAGTTCTGCAGACGAGCCTGAATCCGTTTCTAGAACACTCGAATACGCCTACGACGATTTCTGCATAGCCACTATGGCTGGCGCGCTCGGCAACAAAGCAATTGCGCTCGAATTCGACAAACGCAGCGCTAATTTCGTCAACCTCTATGATCCAAACAGCAAATTCATGCGCGCACGTCGCGGCGCCCAGTGGTATGGACCATTTGACCCTTCGGAAGTCAATTTTAATTACACTGAGGCCAACTCTTGGCAATATTCGTTGTATGCGCCGCACCAAATCGAATTGCTCACGACCCTACTCGGTGGCCCAGATTCTCTTGAGTTATGGCTAGACCGTCTGTTTACCACTGATATGAAACTCTCCGGCCGTGAACAAGCCGATATCACCGGGCTTATCGGTCAGTATGCACATGGCAATGAGCCTTCGCACCATATGGCGTACCTGTACAATTTCACCAATGCTCCACACAAAACGCAGCTCTATGTGGACCGCATTTTAAAAGAAATGTATCATAACGCACCGGACGGACTTTCTGGCAATGAAGATTGCGGCCAAATGAGCGCCTGGTATGTATTAAGTGCCTTGGGTTTTTACCCAATAGCGCCTGGTAATCCAGTCTATCAAATCGGGCGCCCGCTCGTTTACAATGCCAACATCAAGTTAGAAAACGGCAAAAGCATCCAGATCAAATGTCAAAACCAAACCAAAGAAAACAAATACGTACAGTCTGTTTCTTGGAATGGCCAATTGCTTTTGACGATGGAAATCAGTCACGAAACCTTAATGCAAGGCGGAACACTCACTTTTACGATGGGTTCTGAACCTAAACCGACCCAAACTACAAAGAAATCTCCAACAGCATTAAAAAGTGCACGCGCTTTTGCACCCGTACCATTTATCGCAACCGAGCAACGCGTATTTGCCGATTCGCTTTTGATTGAAATCGATGTCGTCAGACTTCCCGAATACGAAAACACACACCAAGTCGTGCTTTTCTATCAAATCAATAACAGCAAATGGCAAATTTACAAAGCGCCTTTCTACATCAAGCAAAACACCGCCATTGCGATTAAAGCCCAATACAAAGCAAAATCTGGCAAACCATTCTTTAGTGCCGAGGTGGCATCGGGTTTTATTCGCAAAGACCCCGGAGTAGCACTCAAGCTCAATAGCACCTATTCCAATCAATACACGGCATCTGGACCAGATGCGCTCATCGATGGCCTAACGGGTGGCAATGAGTTCAGAACCGGCGATTACCAAGGATATTACAACCAAGATGTAATTGGAATTATAGACTTTAAAGAATCTAAAAACATCTCAAAGGTGGGTGTTTCGTTTATCCGAGACCAGAAAGCTTGGATCTTTGCGCCAAGTAAAATCACCATTGAAGCGAGCTTGAATGGTACAGACTTTTTTACGATTGCACAACAAGACCTTCCCAAAGCCACTTCTACTGACAAAAATCCATATAAAGATGTAGTAATGATTGAAGTAGAAAGCGATAAACAACTTAAATACAAAAGTTTACGCTATACAATAACAAACCCTGGCTTACTGCCTAGCTGGCACTTAGGCGCGGGTAATCCAACTTGGTTATTCATTGACGAACTCTTGTACGAGTAAGTTAAACTAGGCAACAAATAGACATTTACACGAAAGGAACCCGGCCTTTGATGATCATATAACGATGATCGATAGCACCAAACTTTTTGTAAAATGCGGCAATGCTTTCTTGATTGGAACCAATAAAGTCCAAGGCCTCGAAAGATGGCACGTGTTTTTCGAGTACCGCATCAATTAAAAAAACCAAAGCACCACATTTTTTACCTTGGTCATTGAGCGTTCCCTTTATAAAATACAATTGCTTCTTCCACTTAAAAAATAGACCAACTGCCAACAATTCTTTTTGCGCATAGGTCCCGCAGCAATAAAAGGAATCTTTTTTTGAGGCGGCGGCGGCAAGTTTTTCAAGACGCAGCCATGCTGCTGCATTTAAATTTCCGAGGTCCTCCCCTTTTTGTTTGATAAAAAATGATTGAAAATCAGAAAATGAGATCTCTTGTAATTGTAGATCTTTGGCTTTTTTCAAACTTCGTTTCACATTTTCTGAATACCCCGCTCTAAGTAAATCGATATCTCCAGAGAGTTCTAATTTTTGAAATTTACCGGTTTGCCCCCCTCGCAATTCATTGTTATTGATCGAGATGTTTAAATGTAAAAAGGAACGTCTTCGTAAGAAAGTGGTTAAGTCGTTGCATTGCGCAGCACTTAAGTCGGCTAATAAATCCAGGTCTCTTATAAACAAAGGCTGCAAATAGGCTTTTAAACCAAACTTACGAACAACCGGTATACGAAGCAGGATTTGATGTTGATCGTTGAGAACATAAACCCAGTTCGGATGCAAGGCATCTTGTACCCAAATTTGACTAAAAAAACCAAAGCGTTTTTGCGAAGCAACTATTTGCTCGTATTGGCGTCTTAAATCTGGATGTTCGGCAACGATACGCATTCTTCACGAAGTTAACGAAAGCGAAGCAGCATTCAACTCTTCGTGTAACTTTTTTGTGTATTTTCGTTGAACGCTTATTCAGTAATCTATATTTGAAAATACCATGAAAAATATCTTTTCCGTTGCTTTTGGTTTGCTCTTGAGCGCTAGTGCATTTGCCCAACAGCCTGCCACAAAATCTGCTGAACCCAAAACACCAGAAGAACGCGCCAAGTTCCAAACTGAAAAAATGGCCAGCGAATTACAACTAACTGACGCTCAAAAAGAACAAGTTTACACGATTAACCTTGGCATCGCTCAAAAAAACGAGGGTATTCGCACCAGTAGCTTTTCTGAGGAGGAAAAACGCAGCATCATCAAATCAAACCGCGAGGCACAAATTGAAATGCTTAAAAATGTTCTAACTGCCGCTCAATTTGAAAAACTCAAAGCCGATATGAAAACCCAACATACTCAAGGCGGCAAAGAACACCACGAAAAACATTAAATACGAACCATTGATCAATAAAAAAGGCTCCGATTGGAGCCTTTTTTATTCAATAACATTGTTGTGTCAAAGATCAAGACTTAATGAATTTAAAGGACTCGGCCGTTGTGGTTCCTAAGACCTCGATTATATAGAGCCCACTCGCCCACTCGCTTGCGTCAATTTGGTATTTGCCAGCTTGTATTTCTAGCTTGTTGATGATTTGACCATTGAGGTTGCGAATCAAAATCTGCACTTGCGCTTCTTGACTCTCGACGTTTAATACAGCTAAGAATGGGTTTGGATACATTTGAATTTGCAAGGGTGCGATTTCAGCAACGCCAATATTACAATTGTTATTGGCCAACGGAGTGGGGATAATCGTTGCAAAATTCAGACCGGCATCAGGGCAGCGGGCATATGAAATATTGGGCAATTGCGGGCCAAAGGCAACTTGGTCGTGCACGTTAAAGCCATGAGACAAATAAACGTAATCTCCAGCACTACTGAGTTTGAAATTGGTGTGTAGTCCGGGCTGAGTAGTGTCTTTATCTGCCCAAACCAATAAGTAGCCGTTTGCCGGAATGGTTGTGCCGGCAGGAAAAGCCCAGGCCATTAGGTTAAGGGGGTCATCAGACAAATAAAAACCTGCTAAATCAATGGCATTGGCGGTTGTATTGATCAATTCGATCCAGTCATCGGATTCTCCGCTTGGGTCAAAATTTAAGGAGTCATTGGAAGCTAAAACTTCATTGATAAGTAAGGAACCAACTGCAGGTGCAGGGAACACAACAGCGAGCGTATGAAACTCATGTTCTGCCCGGGCAGGTGAAAATAAGCCAGCATTATTATTGTCGGCATAGATATAGTATTCAAAAGTGAGTCCGTTTACAGGCACCTCAACACCATAGGTGTGGTCACCGGCTGCACCATCGTTGTGAGCGCCGTCGTCGTACATTTGGACGCGATTGAACTTCAATTGATGATTACCCCTATAACCAAGGTAAACTGTCGTTTCGTTGGAGCAGGTTGCGTTCATTACGACCGTTGAACCGTAATTCAATGGCGTTGCCAATGCGCCGTGTGAGGCAATAGCAGGAGCTTGCAATTGATAAGCCGCATTTGTGCTAAAAAACTGAGCCCTTGCATCCATGAGTGCTTTGATTCCTGGAATACTGCTTCCTCCGCCTGGTCCGCCACCCGACACTGCGGTTGTTAGTCCATTTAAAAATTGATTGTAGGTATAGAATTTATAAGGGTCTGCCTGAATGGATGAGTCGGCAAGGGTCATGAGGTTTTGCGCCCATGTTTCATAAAGGCCACTGGCAAACATTTCTTGCACCATAGTGCGCACATGCGCCATATACATGCGCTTGTAAAGCGGATTGGCCATAATTTGCTTGATCAGCGGATGGTTGTTGGAGCTTGCATTTGAGAACGGATCGAGTGCAGCTGGTGTAAAAGTTCCTGAGCCAGTGCCGCCAGGGAACCCACCAAAACTCATGTTGACATCCCAAACGGTGGGGACAAAGCGGCCGTTTTCATCCCAGCTTAAATAGTAGTTTTGACGAAATGCCCCGCTGTAAGAATCGAGGTTAACAAGTACATTATTGAAGGCAAGCATCCAGATAGCACGGTCGATATCGAGCATGCCTTCTATATTTGCAAAATCGTTATTGAGTACATTGCACAATGCAACCAAGCGGTTCCAACCAAAGTCGGATTGCAATTCATAGCCATTGAAGTAAGTACTGCTGTCGGCACCTAAATATTTAAGGTCTGGACTTGTGCCGCCGCCTGGACCTGCACCACCAACCGGATTACATTTGAAATAGGTGTCGTTGGAATGGTAATAATGAACTTGGTTGAAATCATCGGAAATTGCCTCGTTGTTGGTGTAGACACCCCGATATTGGCCATTGATGTAAACGCGCGCAAAATTTGATTTTGGACAGTCCATGTATTGCTCAAGAATCTGATACGAGAGAATTTCCCTGATCATGGATGGATCTTTGTAGCAGTTAGATAGTTTGATATCGGTGATGCCGTTGTAATCTTGATTGCTTTTAATTGTATTGAGCTCGATACGCAGTGGATTTTTTTGATTGTTTGGATTGTAGGAGCTATTACCCTTGTAGCGTACACCACAAGAATCGAAGGAAACACCGTTAATGCGGACTGAATCTGCATAGATATAGGATTCTGTGGCTTCATTGGCATCGAGTTGGGCATCCCAGTTGGTAAACGAGAAGAAAATATCGATGACTTGGATGGTGTCTCTGTTATAAAAGTTTTGGGCGCTAGCGAATTGGATACTTGCTAGGCAGGTCAGCAGAAAAAAGAAAAATCTATTCATAAAAAAGGTTTGTTTTAAGTCGATAAAAGACGCCTATTAGTTGTAAACTTTTAACTTTGAATTATGAAATTATCAATTTTAACTTTACTTAGTATCGGGGTCCTCTTTAACAGTTGTGCCCAAGCGCCTCAGAAAACAACGCGCAAGAAAGAAGTCGTTCAAATTCAAACACACTTTGAACTACAAGATTTTTTAAAAGAAAACAAAGACCTTGACGCCGCTGTCGAGCAAGTTTTTGCCTCCCTCGACGACACCGCAATTGTGGCCCAACTCATTATGCCAGCTGTCGGAAGACTAGGCCAAGAGAAGGCCACCATTGACCAGCACATCAAAGAACGAATTATTGGTGGTGTACTTATGCTCAACGGAACCAAAGACGGCTTTACTACCTGGATCAACGATTTCGAAGCACAAAATAAAAAATACGGCAACCTACCGTTTCTATATAGTGCCGATGCAGAGCCTAGCTTAGTCAATCGCAAAATCATGGGTTCTACACCAGTTAAAAAGGCCAATGAAATGCAATCTATTGCAGAAGTCCGCAGTTGTGCCCAAACGATTTCAAAAGACCTCAATGCCATCGGGATCAATTACAATTTCTCACCTGTAGTCGATATGTCGCCAAACGCAACGGTTGGCTTCAGAAGTTTTGGCGCTGTTCCGGCAAACATCATTCCGTGGTCAGGCGCATTTATTGAAGAAACACAAGCGCAAGGAATTATCGCTACAGCGAAGCATTTTCCAGGCCATGGCTTGGTTTCTGGCGACACCCACAAATCCCTACAAGTCATTGACGGCGAACTCAAAGAAATTCAGAATTACCCACCGCTCATTGCACAAGGTGTTTTGTCAATCATGGTGGCGCATATTGCGGTACAAAACAATTCCAAATACAACACCAATGGTTTGCCTTCGACTTGCTCCAAGGCTATCGTTACAGACTTATTAAAAAATGAAATGGGTTACAAAGGCCTCATTGTTACCGACGCCATGAACATGGGCGGTGTAGTTGCAGTGCCTGAGGCGGCATACAAAGCTGTAGCAGCAGGTTGCGATATTATATTAATGCCGGTAGATGCCAAAAAAGCACATGCTGAAATCTTGAGCCATTACCGCAAAGACCCGGCGTTTAAAGCACAGGTTGACGCCGCAGCCAAAAAAGTGATTCGCATGAAAATTGCACTTGGTTTACTTAGTGCCAACTAAGCTAAATAGAGGTCAATTAAACCTTCAGGAGCTTTGATATAAAGCTCCTTTTTTTTGCGCTCTACTTTTTGAATCAGTCCATCAAAAATAGGCACAAGGATTTCAGTTCCATTGAGCGAGATTTGTAGTAAGGGATTGGCGCTCATGTCAATGACATCCTCTACAATGCCAATAGCGCCTTTATTTGCATCGAAAACTTGGAATCCGATGACTTCGTGGTCATAGAACGAACTTTGATCGAGTTCAGGAAGGATTTCAAGTGGTAAATACGCTTTCTTTTTAAGGAGTCTTTTTGCGGCCTCTTCGGTATCAACACCTTCAAATTTAATGGCCGCAAAGCCTTTGTTTTTGAGTTTGAACCCTTCGATAAAAAAAGGCGTGAGTGTACCGTTGATATCGAGGTACAAAGCGTCGAGACCCTGGTATTCTGCCGGATTCGTAACGTCTAAAAACAGCGAAACTTCACCTTTAAATCCGTGAAGTTTCGCTACATATCCTAAATGAAAGCAATCCGCTTTGTTCATTCAAGCTTTAAATTACTCAGCAGAAGTCTCTTCTTCTCCAGCCTCTTCAGCAGGAGTTTCAGAAGTCTCTTCAGTTGCTTCTTCAG
>JBJTNX010000002.1:0-9911 GCA_046074325.1 Sphingomonadales bacterium | reverse complement strand
GTAGTAACACCCTACAAATTAGTAGGAGAATTCACGCCATCAGGAGCCGAACAATACCTCGTCTTATGGAAAGAAGGAGATCCAACCTCGCCAGTTCAAGGTTACCCCTTAGACGGTAGCACCTACAAAAGAGGGGATGTCATAGGGAACGCGAAAGTTGCCTACGTTGGTCCTGGCACCTCTTTTTCACCGCGCCATGTATTAGCCAATACCGGATACATGTTTGCGATTTTCGCCTTTAACGGACCAGAAGGGTACCAAAATTACGACCAAACTATACCAGCAGGTTCCTATATACCTACACTTGGTAGCCAAATCGGAAATTACTATAACGGTATCAACTCGGGATCAAGTAGCTTTTTAACAGACCTTAGTGCTTTGATTAATCCGCATACCTCCATCAGTTACTATAACTACCTCACCACCATGATGAACCAATATGAGGTGAGAGATACCACAAATGGACAATCTTTTGTTGAATGTGTTTACTCAGGAGAGCGCAAAGTTTTCAACGACCCTTTCAGCTGGACTGCAGTAGGCTACTCTAGAGAACACACTTATTCTCATTCTTGGATGCCAACTTTCCCATTTGACAATCCAGAAAAACCTGAATACAACGATCAGCATAACCTTTGGCCTACCAACCTACAACAAGCCAATACGCCACGATCTAACCTTCCACTCATGGATATCGATGGAAACGTAGTCTTTACTTACCTTCAAGGACGCGTCGGATACAGCGGAAATCAGCTGGTCTATGAGCCACGTCCAGAGCAAAAAGGAAATGCAGCACGCTCCATTTTTTATATGGCAACCTGTTACAATGGCCAGTCGGGTAATACCTGGGAGCTCCCAGCAAACCAAAGTCAAGAATCATTGAAAACATGGCACTTTGCTGATGCTCCAGACAACTACGAGATCGCGCGCCATGAATATGCTGCTGTGCTTCAAGGGAACCGTAACCCTTTCATTGACTCCGCATATTTTGCCTGCCACATTAATTTCTCGAACATGAGCTATTTATTCTGCGACATGGGTCTCGAAGAAAAACTGGATCAAAACTTCTCGGTTTTCCCAATTCCAGCATCTCAAACTCTTTATGCTCAAGTAAATGGTTTAGATATTACCGGTTACCAGATCACCGACATGCAAGGCCGTCAGTTTGCAAGTGCCCAAAATACGAAACTTCCAGTTCTCGTATTGCCTATCGCAGAATACCATGCTGGTGTTTACATCCTTAGTGTCGACACACCATATGGCCAAGTGAAGCGAGAGTTTATCATTGAATAATGTTAAAAAACCTTACTTATATAATCATTGGAGCAAGCCTTTCGGCTTGCTCTCTTTTTTTTGAGTATAAACCAAAAGTTTCTTTTGTAGAAATTAACAGCGCTACTCTAGACACCACTGGACTGTCTTTTTTAGTAGCCTACCAAGATACCATTCGAGAAGAGTTTCAGCAAGTGATCGCCCGTACTCCTGAGCCACTGCTTATTGCGCGTCCTGGCTCTAATCTCATGAATTGGTGTGCCGATGCCGTAATTAGTTCACAATTGGCAAATAAAAAGCTGTCCGAACCGGTTATTTGCTTGCTCAATACAGGAGGGCTCAGGGCTTCATTTGGCACAGGTGACTTAACACGTGCTGACTTCTTCAAACTCATGCCCTTTGACAACAAATTGGTATGGGTTCACCTACCGACATCCAAATTAAATGAGGTCGAAAAATACCTTTTAAAATCAGGAGGAGAACCAATTGCCAACTGCACCCTCACGGACCAACACCTTAACATACCTGGTTTACTCGAAAAGCATCAATATATTTGGGTGCTCACCTCTGATTTTCTTGCCAACGGAGGCGATCAAATGTCTTTCTTTTTAAATGAAACCAAAGAAGAGACCAATATACTTTTGCGCGATATTTTTATGACCGTTGCCAAACAACAACAAGTCTTGGTACTGGATGCGCAACCAAGAATAACAAAATGAAGACGACCCGCCGCCACTTACTTCGTCGCTTCGGCATCCTTCCTGTCTTATTGGGTTTACCCAATTGGTTAGGCGCATTTCAATTGAGAAAACACAGCGACAAATTAGTCATTCTACATACTAACGATACGCATTCTCAGATTGACCCCTTACCTGCAAATCATAGCAAGTTTCCAAATCAAGGAGGGGTTAGCGCACGTGCCGCAATGATCTCTGAATTCAGAAAAAACCACGCACATGTCCTGCTACTCGACGCCGGAGATTTTTTCCAAGGCACTCCCTATTTCAATCGATTTCATGGGGTACTTGAAATGAAAGTCATGAGTGCATTAAAATACGACGTGGTGACCTTAGGTAACCACGATTTTGATATTGGTATAGAAGGCTTTATGCAAGCACAGCAACATGCCAATTTTAAATTTGTCAATGCCAACTATGATTTTGGTCAGACCCCAATGAAAGAAATTGTACAACCTTATCAAATTATTCAAAAAGGTCCTTTTCAAATTGGAATTTTCGGTATCGGGATCAATTTAAATGGGTTGGTACCAACGAACAATTTTGAAGGCATACAGTTCAAAGACCCTTATCAAAGTGCCCGTGAAGTCGTGACTCAACTTCAAGAACGCAATTGCGACATCATCATTTGTTTGTCGCATTTAGGTTTTCAATACGAAGACCCTTCAAAACCCAGTGATGTCAATCTTGCCAAAACAGTAAGTGGTATTGATTTTATTTTAGGCGGTCATACCCACACTTTTATGGAAGAACCCCTAAAAATAAAAGACCCTAGTGGTCATGATGTTTGGATACATCAGGTTGGTTGGGCAGGGGTGCGCATGGGCGTGATTGAAATAGAAGATAAAATTATACGGTGCTCACAAAGAATGGTACAATAATATAATACTACAAATAAAACATTTAGCAAACCCGTAAACAAATAATTGTCATTTTGTGTTCTAAGCATTACTACTTAGTTCATTTTATGAAACACTTATTGCTCTCCACCTTAGTTCTGACCATTTCAAATTATTTCATTGCACAAACCGTTGTATCGGGCGGCATATATCAAAATACCACATGGACCACAACAGGTAGTCCTTACCTCATGACTGGTTCAATGGTCGTTTTCCCGAATGCAACGCTCACTATTGAGCCTGGCGTTGAAATTCGCGTTACTCCTGATTATTCCTTCAACACAGGTAACTTGCGCTATTTGGAAATCAGAGGAACTCTAAGTGCTATTGGTACAGACGCAGCCCCTATTACTTTTAAGACAACTGACGCCAGCATTTTAGGCCAGCAGACTTGGGCAGGCATCGTTATCAAAGGATCACAAGGAGGTAATGTTCAGTTGGATCGCTTCCGGTTGTTTGACAGCTTTCAAGGAATCTACAACGACATTGCAGAACCAGGAGTAGCTTACAACTGGACCAATTGTCAATTCAAGAACAACAATTATTGCGTTCAACTCAATGCAGCTATGACCTACAATAATTGTTTATTTGAGAACAATGGAGTTGGCCAGGCTGCGCAGCTTATAACAGGATCACTTACGGCCAACAACTGTCAGTTTATCAATAATTTTTGTTCATTTACGTGGGCACAGTCTATTGCCGTTGACAACTGTTTATTCGAAGGCAATGGCAACAATATAGTTGGCTCACCAGGTTTAGTGACTAATTGCCAATTTATCGATAATGCTTTTGCGTTCGCCGAAGCCTACGGGCACACCATTCAAAATTGTTACTTTGAAGGTAATGGCGTGGCAATTGACAACTCTGGTGGCTCAAATATCAGCAACTGTACTTTTGACAGTAACGATTTAGCTGTTCGACTTGGCGACGGTAGTTCCTTAACCAACAATATCATCACCAATAATAATGTTGGCGTTGCTGTTTTGGCCTACAGCCCAACCACAACGCTCATTGAAAACAATACCATTTGTTACAACACCAGTTACAATTTACAAAACCTAACAGACAAAAACTTTCAGGTTAATGCCAATTGTTTCTGCTCTCAAGATTCCACGTACATCGAGAATCTTATTCTAGATGGTTATGACGACATTACACGTGGTTTGGTGAATTACGCCATCTACGACGACTCTTGTGCTAACGTACTCGATTATGTGGTGAAAGTGAACCTTGATGGTAACGCAAGTCTTCCAGAGACCGCATTTACTTCTTGGAAACTTAGCGCTCAAGATGCAACAAACCTTTATTTGGAAGCAAAAGTAAATATGGAATTATACCTCATTAATTCCTTGGGGCAAGTCCAAAAACAAATGAAACTTCAAGTAGGCAACCATCAAATCCCTGTTTCTGGATTGGCAAAGGGTATCTACTTTTTAACAAACGATAAAGGTCAGTCGAAAAAAATCATCCTGTAAAGAGCTTACATCCACTTTGTCAAAAACTGATTGAAAGCCAGTCTCAAATCGGCAAAGTTCTTCTCAAAATAAACCATATAATCCTGCTCGGCTTCGTGGTGATCTATTTTACGATGATCCACCGCCACAGGGTTGCGATTCACCTCAGCCACCAGTTGCTTTTCTGATTGCTTGATCTCATGGGCCAGCTCATCAATATGATTGCGCTGTATAAACAACTGATTTTGAAAATGCTCAACGCCTTTCAGAAAATCAAGGTGATTATTTTTTGAAGTGACCTCATCTAGACGCTCTTGCAAGATGACCAACTCTTCTCTGTAAAAATCAAGTCTTTTGAGCCAATCTTGATTTTCTTGGTGCTGATCGTAAATAAATGATTGATGTGTCATAATGTAAAAGTTTATTACAAAATTCTACTCATTTAACCCCATTAAAAATGATAGAAGTCAATTCCTAACTTGATTCTTTTTCAATTTACTATCTTTGCACTCTAGAAAAATGTCTATGTCTTCAGTACCTGTTCGCGTTCGTTTTGCGCCCTCACCTACCGGCCCGCTCCACATGGGTGGAGTACGCACCGCCCTTTACAACTACTTGTTTGCCAAAAAGCACAATGGCACCTTTTTGATCCGTATTGAAGATACTGATCAAACCCGTTTTGTTCCGGGTGCACAGGAATACATCATGGATGCGTTAGCTTGGTGTGGTATCATGCCAACAGAAGGCCCCGGTTTAGGCGGAGATTTTGGACCCTACGTGCAGTCTGAGCGCAAAGCAATGTACAAGCCTTACGCTGAGCAACTCATTGCTTCAGACAAGGCCTACTATGCTTTTGACAGCGCTGAGGAACTCGACCGCATGCGCGATCAAGCCAAAACTATGGGTATGCCCAACTGGCAATATAACAGCGTGACCAGAAACAGCATGCGCAATTCTCTTACATTGCCACAATCTGAAGTTGCGGAATTACTTGCCTCAGGAGCTCCGTACGTCATCCGCATGAAAATGCCGCGCAACCAAGACGTGCGTTTTCACGACATCATTCGCGGCTGGGTAGTGGTCAATACCAACAACCTCGACGACAAAGTCTTATTTAAAAGCGACGGCATGCCAACTTATCATTTGGCCAATATCGTCGATGACCACACCATGCAAATAAGCCATGTGATCCGTGGCGAAGAATGGCTTCCATCTGCGCCGTTGCATATTTTACTTTACGAAGCATTTGGCTGGCCATGTCCAGAATTTGCCCATTTGCCACTACTGCTCAGACCAGATGGCAATGGTAAATTATCCAAACGCGATGGTGACAGACTTGGTTTTCCCGTTTTTCCAACGAACTGGACCACCGCAGAAGGAGAATTGTATTCGGGCTACCGTGAAAACGGCTATCTACCTGGCGCATTTATCAATATGTTGGCTTTTTTAGGTTGGAATCCGGGCACAGAACAAGAGATCTTCTCATTGGACCAACTTGTTGAAGCATTCTCTTTAGATCGTGTTAGTAAGGCGGGTGCTAAATTTGATCCGAACAAAACAAAATGGTTCCAACAAACCTATTTGCGCGCTCAAGACAACCGCGTTATTGCGGCCCAACTCAGAGCGATACAAGAAATCGAACTTTCTGATGAAGCATTGGAGAAAGTTTGTGAACTCATGAAAGAGCGCGCAACTTTTGCCCAAGATATTCTCACAGAAGGTGCCTATCTATTTAACAAACCCACCTCCTTTGACACCGAAACCATTCGCAAAAAATGGAAGTCAGAAACCACTGCATATATCCAAGAATGGCAAAAAATCATCAAAGAACTTTCTGATTTTTCTGCAGCATCCATAGAAACGGCATTTAAAACATTTCTTACCGAAAAAGAACTCGGTATTGGCGCTGTATTACTGCCATATCGATTGGTCTTAACAGGTGTTGGCGCCGGCCCAGGCATGTTTGACATCTCAGCCTTTCTCGGTAAAGAAGAAGTCTTGGAACGCATTACACTCGGACTACAACAAATCGAGCGCATTCTCAATGAAGCATAAAATTTTTGTAAGCGGTATTAAATGCTATGCCTTTCACGGCTGTTTGCCAGAAGAAGGTCGGATCGGTGGTCATTATGTCGTTGATGTCGAGCTTCAAACAGATTTCAGTCAGGCCGCACTTCACGATACACTTGCTGACACCATTGATTATGTCGATGTCAACCGCATCGTCATTGAAGAAATGGCCATCCGATCTAAACTCATCGAACATGTCGGTCAGCGTATTGTCAAACGGCTTCAAAATGAATTGAAGGGTATTTCCGCGCTTCAACTCAAGATTACCAAAATTTGCCCGCCAATTAATGGCGATGTCGATTCTGTAGCTATTTCGATTGAAGCTTAATAAGGAGTAGACAAGAACGCCAGGAATTGCGCCATAGCTCTGGCCCTGTGACTGTACTTATTTTTCTGAAGCATTGTCATCTCGGCAAAAGTTTGAACAGCATCTTCCGGAATAAAAATAGGATCGTATCCAAAACCTTGTTCACCTTTTTTTGACAAACCAATTTGACCTGTAACCACCCCAGTAAACTGGTGTTCGCTGTTTTGGTCGCGAAATGTAATGACCGTTTTAAATTGAGCAGTGCGGTCGGAAAATGGCTTTAGTGCGTCCAATAATTTATCCATATTCGCAGCGTCGTTTCTGTCCGCTCCGGCGTAACGCGCAGAGTGCACTCCCGGTGCGCCTTCTAACGCATGCACCTCAAGGCCGGTGTCATCTGCAAAGCAGGGCAAGCCAAAACGCTTAAAAACCCAATTTGCTTTGAATGCCGAATTTCCTTCAATAGTTGGCTCATTTTCAGGGATCTCCTCCAAGCAATTGAGGTCATGTAGGGTGAGTAATTCAATACCTTGTGGCAATACAGAACGGATTTCCTGAGCTTTGTTCTGATTGTGGCTGGCAAATACAATTTTCATCGTTTAAAAGTAAGAAATATAACCAAGATGAATTTTTCCTGCGTTCAATTTCAAGCCTTCACCAACAGTGGCACCTAAGGCATAAATGAGTTTAAATTGACCGTTCTGCGTACCTAAAACCAAACCTACACCAATTGCGTATAGTTGCTGTTTTTGTGTAGGTTGAACTTGATTGGCCGACCAAGCCCAATCCGAAAAAGCGAGTGCATAAGAGTTGTCATCGAGTAAAAAACGATATTCCAAACCGGTCAATAAAACCGTTGATGCAAAAAAAGCTTCTTCGTCGAAACCCCGCATTCGCTCAAGCCCACCAAAGCGATAAAGTTCATTACGGTATAAAATTGGTGCAGAAATGTGATCCAACTGTTGATTCAAACACAGTACTTGTCTTTTGAATAATGGCAAAAAATAGCGTTGAAGCACAGATATACGCCAGGTCAGTGCTTTTTCTGCTGCCTGTTTGTTTCCAACTAGATAACTCGATTGAAATAACATACCTTTTCTTGGATTTTGTATACGGTCTAATTTTTGCCTCTGCAAGGCAAGGCCGTAGGTCGTGGTCCTAAAATTTGCTACATCGCTACCGGGCAAATCTTTTATCGCATTTGAGCGCCAATAATCGAGTTGAGCACTCAGTTGCCACCCGCCTGTAAATTGATAACATAAACCAAAATTTGTTCGTAATTCTAAAAAAGCTGAATCTCTTTTGTATATCGTTAGACCTGTATTAAGCCCATAGGGACTACCTGCAATATATGGCCATTGTAAATAGGTCTTGAGTTGTTGGGTCTGAGGTGCAATGCTGCGCCAATGCAACTGCAACTTTTCATTTTTCTGCCAATTGTTTTGAAGTTGAATATTGAGTTCACCCACCAATGCCGTTTTTTGCGTCAGCGGATTGGGCTGTAAACCCACAATTCCGGTGGCAGAACTGGCCCGAACGCGCTCTAAATAAAAATAGACATCGGCCTTGTTGTCTTGATATTCCCACTCAGGTTGACGCAACATTTTAAAGGGCATTTGCCCAAAAAATGCATCCTGAATTTCGCTTAAAGCAGCCAAGCTGAAAGGTGCGCCTTCCTTGAGCGGAATCATTTGTTGTAGCGCTCGCTGCTGAATGATGCCGTCTGGTTTCACCACAAATTGGCCCCAAGTCACAAAAGGACCTGATTCCACATTTAGCTTTAGCGTTGGTTTAAGTCCTGATTGATACGAAAGTTGGATTTTGGCGAAAGGATAACCATTATTAAGATACCAACTTAGGCTGTCTTGAACTATACGCTTCAATTGGCTGGGTGAAATGAACTTGTTCTCTGAAAGCGAATCTTTCCAGAAAATGCCCTCAAAAAAAGGACCGGGATTTACTTCAAAGGTGATCAAACTATCGGTGTGCTCGACTTCCCGTAAAACAAAAAGAAAGTAACCAGCTTCAATTGCATTTTGCTGCCATTGTTGTCGCAAAAGTTGCCATTGTTGGGAGGAATAAGATTGACCTTTCTGTTCTGCTAAAAAACTTAATTCTTTTGGCAATGGAACCTGCCGCTGATTGAGGGTAAACTTGATTTGGGCATAATTTGGCAACCACGTTAAAATGAATATCCCCAAATAATAAAGCCTACGCATGATCAAATATAATAGACAAAACGCGCTAATTTTTTAAAAATTGTAACTTTGTGAAAGAACTTCCGTTAAAGGCAGCAACAACAACAAAACAAACACCATGAAAACAAAAACAACATTTATACTAGCGGCATTTGCAACCCTAATTGTATTAGCTTCTTGCGGAGCAGGCCGTAAAGCAAGCTGCGATGCCTACGGAAAACTAGAGCAAAGCAACAACGCTGCTGACTTAGCTACACGCTAAGCATCAATCACAAATTAAAGCGCTGAACATGCAACGCCATCTGGGCTTGCATTTTCAGCGCTTCTTTTTTGGCCTCAATTGCAAAATCTAGTCCTGAACTGGCATAAATGATGGCTCTTGAAGAATTGACCAACAAACCACAATAATCATTTGCGCCATATTTGACAACTGTATCCAAATCCCCACCTTGGGCACCTACGCCAGGAACCAAAAAGAAATGATTAGGTACTAATTTTCTTACGCGTGCGATGTCTTCGGCACGCGTTGCACCAACTACATACATCATGTTTTCTGGTGTTCCCCATTGAGCAGATTTTTCCAAAACGGTCTCAAATAATGCCTTTCCATCCCCTTCAGTTAATTGAAAATCTTTAGCACCTTCATTGGAAGTAAGGGCAAGTAAAACCACCCATTTATTTTCAAATTGAAGAAACGGAAGTACTGAATCAGAACCCATGTAAGGTGCAACAGTAATGGCATCGGCTTGCATATGTTCAAAAAAGGTTTTGGCGTAATAGCCGGATGTATTACCTATATCACCTCTTTTGGCATCGGCTATGATCAGACAATTCTTGGGAATATAGGCAATCGTTTTACACAAAGACTCCCAACCTTTAGCACCATGGCATTCAAAGAAAGCCGTATTGGGTTTGTATGCAACGGCAAATGGATGCGTGGCATCTATGATTTGCTTACAAAATTCAAAAAGCGGATC
>JBJTNX010000001.1:0-2911 GCA_046074325.1 Sphingomonadales bacterium | reverse complement strand
GTTTGGGCATTAGTAATCATGCCAATAGTGCCGCCAGTATAAATAAGTAAGATTTTACGCATGTTCGAATGTAAGGAATTTTTCCAAATCGAATAAGTCTATGGCATTACGGCTGGTATGCGCCTCTATTTGGGCAGCACTTAAACCCAATGCCTCCTGCAGTTTGCTCACCACTTCTATTAAATAAGCAGGTTCATTGCGCTTGCCTCGATACGGAACCGGAGACAGATAAGGCGCATCGGTCTCGAGCAGCAATTTATCGAGCGGGATTTCTTTGACAACCTCGGCCAATCCGGCATTTTTATAAGTAAGAACACCGCCTATGCCAAAATAGAAATGCTGGTATTTTAAAATGCGTTGTACTTGCTCTTTGCTTCCGGTAAAACAATGAAATACGCCACGTAATTCGGGTGTCCATTCCTGATCAAGTATTTCAAAAAGTGGTTCGAATGCTTTGCGTACGTGGATTGCAATAGGTAATTGAAGTTTTTTAGCCCATTGAACTTGCAATCTGAAGACCTCTTTTTGAGGTTCCAAGAAGGAGTCGTCCCAATAGAGGTCTAGGCCGATCTCACCTACTGCACAATAGCGTTCGGGCGCAGCGAAAAGCTGCGCCTCGATAGCGGCAAGTTCTTGCTGCCAATTTTCTTTGACATAGGTCGGATGTAAGCCCATCATTGGGATACATATACTTTGTTCATTGGCCAATTGTTCGAGGACACCAATGCTTTGTACATCAATGTTGGGCAGCAAAATGGCCGCTACGCCTGTTTGGAGTGCGCGCGCGAGAACTTCGTTGCGGTCTGCATCGAATTCTTCGGCATATAAATGCGAATGCGTATCGATAATCATAAGGTAGCTAAAAATTGTTCCCAAGCCCAAGCATCTCGGATCGCGTCTTCAATGGAAAGGCGCGCTTTCCAGCCAAGTAAATCTTGTCCTTTTTGAACATTGGCATAAATTTCCATGACATCGCCGGCGCGTCGAGGGCCAATTTCATAAGGCAGGGATTGATTTGTACTGCGCTCAAAAGCTTCCACAATTTCTAAAACCGACGTGCCTCGGCCCGTGCCGATATTCACGGCCTCGAGAAGGCCTTCTTTTTGGTCTGCCAAAAAAGCAAGTGCAGCTACATGTGCCTCGGCCAAATCCACGACATGGATATAGTCTCGAATACACGAACCGTCTCTTGTTGGGTAGTCATTACCAAAGACAGTAAGCGTTGCCTGCTTACCGATAGCGGTTTGCGTTACAAAAGGCAGCAAATTATTGGGCCTACCAATAGGGAATTCGCCAATACGCGCAGACGGATGCGCTCCAACAGGGTTGAAATAACGCAAATTCATGAGTTTGAGATGACTAGCGCTTTTATGGAAGTCAGCAATGATTTGCTCTCCCATCCATTTGGTATATCCGTATGGAGATTCGGGAAGTTGTTTAGGGGTTTGCTCACTGACTTCCTTTGCGCCTTTGGGCTCACCATAAACGGTACACGAAGAAGAAAAAACAAAGTTTGGGACTTGGTATTGTTCAAGTAACGAGAGTACATTGATCAAACCAACCAGGTTATTTTGATAATAAGCAAGCGGCTGCTCTACGGACTCACCAACGGCTTTGTAAGCAGCAAAATGAATAACACCATCAAAAGCATACTGCTCAAAAAGGGTACTTAAGGCAATTTTATCACAAACATCTATGCGATGAACGATGGGTTGCTGCCCTAAAATATATTGCAAACCATCTAAAACAATAGCGTTGGCATTGCGGAAATCATCGACAAGAACCGGAACATAGCCTTGTTGGTACAACGCTACAACCGTATGGGAGCCAATATAGCCAGCACCGCCAGTAACAAGAACGTATTTATTCATGAAACAAAGTTAGCTGAATCTATTGTAGCTGAACAGCTTTGGCGTAAGTTTGTTACTACTGATATGAAACTCCTTTTGATTCTTTTCTTTTTATGCTTTTTAGGTAAGACCTATGACCTCGAGGTGCAAGTTGATGGTATTCCGAATACGAAAGGAACGCTCTTTATTGGTCTTTTCAATTCAAGTGCAAGTTTTCCAGAATATGGCAAACAATACAAAGGTGTGGTGGTCGTTCATGAGGGCAAAAGCCATACATACCGATTTAAAAACCTGCCGCAAGATACCTACGCACTGGCCATTTACCACGACGAAAACAAAAACGGGAAACTCGATAAGAATCTTTTTGGCGCCCCAACAGAGGCTTATGGGTTCTCTAATAATGCCAGAGAAATGTTTTCTGCACCAAGCTTTGGCGCCGCAAAAATTATTTTGGACCGCGATAAAAAGTGTGAAGTGCGGGTCAGGTAAATTTATTCGAAATGAATCAAGATTGCACCTTTCTCAACAACATCTCCTTGTTGAACAACAATTGCAGACACCACACCAACTCCTTCGGCCTTTAGGACATTTTCCATTTTCATGGCTTCCAAAGACAACAAAGCATCACCCGGTTGAACTTCTTGGCCAATGGCAATATGAATCGCGGTTACTCTGCCGGGCATGGGTGCCTGCATTTCTTTGAGTTTGCGTAATTTGGGCTTGTCTAGACCCATTGCCGCAATAAGACCATCTAAAGCATGTGCTTTTTTAACCTGAAAAGTTCGGTGGTTGATGCGAATAGTGAGTTGGCCGGTTTCTGAGTGATCAGCTACCAACTCGCCGTGGAACTTTTTGCCTTCAAATTTGATTTCAAAGAAGCGGTGGTCATGCCATTTTACCGCTGCACCACTTAGTGTTTGGGTAGCTTGATTATCTAAAAACCAGTTGTTCATGGTGTCTATTTTGAAAGTTGAATTGCCGTATCGGCTGCGGATTCAATCTCCTCTGTTTTTGCAATTGACAGCGCGCAAAATTGAATATCGGTGGCCAATACTTCTGTA